>DATMEI010000959.1:0-3297 GCA_035556995.1 Streptomyces sp. | reverse complement strand
GCGATGGGCCTCCTCGCCAACGCCCGGCGGCCACTGATCGTGCTCGGCAAGGGTGCGGCGTACGCACAGGCGGACGAGCAGATCCGGGAATTCATCGAAACCACGGGAATCCCCTACCTCCCCATGTCGATGGCGAAGGGCCTCCTCCCCGACGACCACGCGGGGTCGGCGGCCACCGCCCGCTCGCTGGCGCTCCGCAAGGCCGACGTCGTGATGCTCGTCGGCGCGCGGCTCAACTGGCTCCTGGGGCATGGCGAAGCGCCGCAGTGGAATCCGGAGGCCAAGTTCATCCAGGTCGACATCGCCGCTTCCGAGATGGACAGCAACCAGCCCATCGCGGCTCCGCTGGTGGGTGACGTCGGATCCGTGATGGAGGCCCTGACCGAGCGGAACAAGACGGGCGCGATCACAGTGTCGGCGCAGTGGCGCGAGGAACTCGACGCCCGCGCGGCGCAGAACGTCGAAAAGATGGCCGGACGCCTCGAGGCAGCCGCGAGCGCACACCCGATGAAGTTCCTGGGTGCGCTGCAGGCGATCCGTGACGTCCTACAGGAGTACCCCCAGTCCTACGTCGTCAACGAGGGCGCCAATGCACTCGACCTCGCCCGCAACACGATCGGCATGCAGGCACCGCGGCGCCGACTGGACAGCGGCACCTGGGGCGTCATGGGTATCGGCATGGGTTACGCCATCGCCACCGCCGTCGAGACCGGCGCCCCGGTAGTGGCCATCGAGGGCGACAGCGCCTTCGGATTCAGCGGTATGGAGGTGGAGACCATCTGCCGCTACAACCTCCCCGTCGTCACCGTCGTACTCAACAACGGCGGCGTCTACCGCGGCAACGAGGCCTCCCCTTCGTCCGACCCGGCACCGACCGCCCTCACGGCCCAACACGACGTCATGTTCAAGGCGTTCGGCGGCAAGGGCTACCAGGCGACGACACCGGATGAGGTGGCCACGCTCCTGCGCGAGGCACTGGCGTCGGGCACCCCGGCACTCATCGACTGCGTGATCGACCCGTCCGACGGGACCGAGAGCGGCAACATCTCCCACCTCAATCCCAAGGGCATCACCATCCAGAAGTAACAAGACTGCCGGCCCGCCCCGCCCCCGCCCAGGCCAACGCCACAACTCCTGGCCGAACAGCGAGGGCGGGCACGGCAATTGCCCGACCACTTGAGACCGCGTCCTATGTGGTGAGGCGGTTGTTGGGCTCATCATGGGGCGGGGTACGTGGAGTTGCATCGCAGGTTCGCGATCTGCGCGGGAGACGCCCTTCTCGCGGTTGCGGGCACGCGTACCACGTCGTCACGGAACTCCCGGGGACAGGGAACAGGCTGAGCTGAACCGGATTTTGTAGCGGCCCTGAAGCCAGGCATGATCGCCTCGGCCGCAGCGCGGCGGCGCGCCGCCCTGTGGTCCATGCGCTGCGCGGTACAGGGAACGGTCGAAGCCAACCGGAGATGCCCCGTGTGCGGTACGTGTCCTGTCTGCTGCCACGGCACTACGTCTGACCAGCGGAGAGTCAGCAGTCAAGGCACGGAAGGGCAACAGCTTCTCAACTCAGCCCAGTTCCAGCCGGGGGATCTCCCGTCCCGGGGAGCAGTCCATCACCATCTGCAGTCCGGCCCTGCGAGTCCTGACGTAGGCGGCCTCGTCCATGACGCCCAGCTGGAACCAGACCGCCTTGGCACCGAGCGTCACCGCCTGGTCGGCGACGCCGCCGGCGCGGGCGGAGTTGACGAACACGTCCACCACATCCACCGGAAAGGGGACCTCCGCGAGGGTGGCATAGCCCTGTTCGCCATGCACCGTCTCGGCCCGGGGGTGCACGGGCACCACCTTCTTTCCGAAGCGCTGCAGCTTCTCTGCCACGCGATAAGCGGCTCGTTCAGGGTTGTTGGACAGACCGACCACGGCCCATACGTCCCCGGCGTTGGTGAGGATGTCTCTTATCGTCGCGTCGTCGCCATAGTTCGTCATGCGCGATTCACTCCCTCTTGGTGCGACTTCCGTGTCGGGCGCTCGGTGGGCATGCCGGAGATGAGCCGTGGAAACGGCTTCTCGCAGCCGTGCACGAAACTTGATTGTATACTGTATGCGCTCCAAGTGAGCCTGTCCGGTGCTCGGCACCGAGCGCCGGCCACCCGGCACGACAAGCTGCCATCCGTTACGGAGCGACCGTTCTCGTCGCAGGCATAACGAGTGGCTGCGACCAGCCGTCATATGGGACCGGCGGGTGCCGGACGTGGAAGGGGGGCCCGGCGCTCGACGCCGGGCCCGTGCCCCCGGGCCGCCTTGGGCCGTGACTCTGTCGGGGATCTTGGAAATCCAAGCCATCCACCACGGTCAACGTGCTGGTGAAGTGGCGCGTTTACCCCTGTTCAGAGCTTCATTGCCGGCTCGGCCGCGCGGGGGGCGTGGGGTTGGTCCCGAGGACGTAGTCGACGGCGGCGTGGAGGGTCTCGGACTCGGCCGTGAGGACGGATTCGGGGGTGGGCAGGGCGCGTTCGACCGAGAGCCCGTTGAGGACGGTGAGGAGGAATCTGACGTTGCGAGTGTGGTCCCCCTGGGGAAGCGCACCTTCCTCGGCGAGCACGGTCAGCCAGTGTTCGACGCGACGCACGGCTTCTTGCTCATGACCGAAGTACGCGGCGCGTACCTGCTCGGTCGGCTCGGGCTCGATGAAGGTCTGATACATCGTGCCCCACGCGGTTCGCGCGTCCTGACCTACACCGAGGGGTGCCAGCACTTGCCGCAGGCAGTTCAACAGCCGTTCGCGGGGGGGTAGTTCCCGGTCCCGGATCGGGTCGCCGGGGAACAGGTGTCCGTAGATCCGCGAGAGCAAGCTGTCTTGCAGGGCGCGCTGGGTGGGGAAGTGGAACCGCAGCGACCCGGTGCTCACGCCTGCACGCGCCGCGACCGCTCGCACGCTCAGCTTCGCCGCCACGTCTTCGGCGATCATCTCCGCCGCCGCCTGGAGGATCCGCTCCCGTGTCTCCATGCTCCGCTCTCCTTCGCTTCTTCGGCCCTTCCCACGGTACTAGCACGGCGTGTTAGCGTGCGCACTGACACGCTGTACTAGTGGCGCTACGGCCGATGAACGAAGGGCGCAAACGATGTCTTGGAAGCGGTGGGCGGCGTCGAAGCGCCTCAGTCCGGGAGACGGGAGGCAGCTGCAGCGGTTCCGCTGGTGGCAGCTGCCCCTGCGTTCGCTGTTCTGGCTGCGGATCCCCGGCATTGATGGCCGTACCAGGTTGAACGCCGTTGACGTGCGGCATTGGGCGCGGTTGGACA
>DATMEI010000958.1:0-4954 GCA_035556995.1 Streptomyces sp. | reverse complement strand
TGACGAAGATCTGGCCCTTGCCGTTGCCGGAGGCCACGCCGAGGTCGGCCTCGCGGGCCTCGCCGGGTCCGTTGACGACGCAGCCCATGACGGCGACGCGCAACGGCACCTCCAGGCCCTCGAGGCCGGCGGTGACCTCGTCGGCCAGGGTGTAGACGTCGACCTGCGCCCGACCGCAGGACGGGCACGAGACGATCTCGAGCTTGCGGGGCTTGAGGTTCAGCGACTGCAGGATCTGGTTGCCGACCTTGACCTCCTCGACCGGCGGGGCCGAGAGGGACACGCGGATGGTGTCGCCGATGCCCTCGCCCAGCAGGATCCCGAAGGCCACGGAGGACTTGATGGTGCCCTGGAAGGCGGGGCCCGCTTCGGTGACGCCGAGGTGCAGCGGATAGGCGCACTGTGCGGCGAGCTGCCGGTAGGCGTTGATCATGACGACCGGGTCGTTGTGCTTGACCGAGATCTTGATGTCGCGGAAGCCGTGCTCCTCGAACAGGGAGCACTCCCACAGCGCCGACTCGACCAGTGCCTCCGGTGTCGCCTTGCCGTACTTCTCCAGCAGCCGCTTGTCGAGCGAGCCCGCGTTGACCCCGATACGGATGGGGGTGCCGGCTGCGGAGGCGGCCTGCGCGATCTCCTTGACCTTGTCGTCGAACTGCTTGATGTTGCCCGGGTTGACGCGCACCGCGGCGCAGCCCGCGTCGATGGCCGAGAAGACGTACTTCGGCTGGAAGTGGATGTCGGCGATCACCGGGATCTGGGACTTGCTCGCGATGGTGGACAGCGCGTCGGCGTCGTCCTGCGTGGGGCAGGCCACGCGCACGATCTGGCAGCCGGACGCGGTCAGCTCTGCGATCTGCTGGAGCGTCGCACCGATGTCGGCGGTACGGGTCGTGGTCATCGACTGCACGGACACCGGCGCGTCACCGCCGACGGCGACCGGGCCCACCTGGATCTTCCGGCTGATCCGGCGGTCGGTGAGTTTGGTCGGTACGTCCGGCATTCCGAGCGAAATCGCTGTCGCTGTCATCAGGCGTGCAACCCCAAGGTGTGGATCGAGAGGTCCCGATAGATCGACGGGCTCCAGGACCTGAGATTACGGCACCGTCACCCGTACGAGCACATCCCGGCCCCGTAACCACCCAAAGCGTGGCACCCGGGCACAATCCCTGCCCGGGTGCCCCTGCGCGTCATCGTTCGGCCGTCCGCCGGACGTACTACCCCGCGAGTCTGACCGGATTGACGACGTCCGCGACCAGCACCAGCAGCGTGAAGCAGATGAAGATCCCGGCGACGACATACGCGACGGGCATCAGCTTGGCCACGTCGAACGGCCCCGGGTCGGGCCGCCTGAAGACCTTGGCGAAGGCCCGCCGTACGGACTCCCACATGGCGCCCGCGATGTGCCCGCCGTCCAGAGGCAGCAGCGGCAGCATGTTGAAGAGGAACAGCGACAGGTTGAAGCCCGCGACGAGGAAGAGCATGGTCGCCACCCGCTGGGTCGGCGGGATGTCGAGGGAGAAGACCTCGCCTCCGACACGGGCAGCGCCCACCACGCCCATCGGGGAGTCCTGCTTGCGCTCGGCTCCGTCGAAGGCCGCGTTCCACAGGTCGGGGACCTTCGACGGCAGTGCGACGAGCGCCTGCACACCGGAGGCCATCATGTCGCTCATGCGGTCCGCGGACTGCGGGAAGGACTGCTGGACGACTCCGCTGGCCGGCGTGAAGCCGAGGAAGCCCGCGGTGACGTACTCGCCCTCGACATAGCTGCCGCGGCCGTCGGACTTGGCGACCTTGTTCGAGATCAGGTCGGCCTGGAGCGTCTTACGGGCGCCGTCACGCTGGACCGTGATGCTTGCCGGTCCCGTGGTGTCGCGGATCTGCTGCTGGAGGGTGCTCCACTCCTTGACGCGTTTGCCGTCGAAGGCCACGATCTTGTCGCCCGGCAGCATGCCCGCCGCCTTCGCGGGTGAGTCCGTCGCGTCCGCGGGGCACTTGTCGGACTTCGCGGAGGCCGGGATGACGCACTTGGAGACGGAGGAGACCGTCGTGGTCTGGGTGTTGATCCCGAAGGACATCAGCACCACCAGGAAGATCACGACCGCCAGGATCAGGTTCATGAACGGGCCGGCGAACATCACGATGACGCGCTTCCACGGCGCACGCGTGTAGAACAGCCGCTTCTCGTCGCCCGGCTTCAGCTCCTCGAAGGCCGCGGCCCGCGCGTCTTCGATCATGCCGCGGAACGGTGAGGTGGACCGCTTGCGCAGCGTGCCGTCCTCGCCGGGCGGGAACATCCCGATCATGCGGATGTAGCCGCCGAGGGGCACTGCCTTCACGCCGTACTCGGTCTCGCCCTTGCGCCGGGAGAAGATCGTCGGGCCGAAGCCCACCATGTACTGCGGCACCCGGATGCCGAACATCTTCGCCGTGGAGAGATGCCCCAACTCGTGCCAGGCGATGGAGAAGAGCAGGCCGACGAAGAAGACGACTATCCCGAGAATCGTCATGAGAGTCGTCATGCGCGGGCCTCCGCTGCTGCCGTCGCCAGTTCACGGGCGCGTTGGCGCGCCCAGGTCTCAGCGTCGAGGACATCGGCGAGCGTCAACGCGGTTGCCCGCGGCGTCCCGTGCTCCTCGACCACAGCGGCAACCGTATCCACGATGCCTGAGAACGGCAGCCTTCCGCCCAAGAAGGCCTCCACGCATTCCTCGTTCGCGGCGTTGTAGACCGCCGGGGCCGTACCTCCCGAACGTCCCACCTGGAAGGCGAGCGGCACCGCCGGGAACGCCTCGGCGTCCAGCGGGAAGAAGTCCCACGACATCGACCTCGACCAGTCGAAGACGGGCCCCGCGTCGGGCACGCGCCGTGGCCACCCCATCCCCAGCGCGATCGGCAGCCGCATGTCCGGCGGCCCGCACTGGGCGAGGGTCGAGCCGTCGGTGAACTCCACCATCGAGTGCACGGCCGACTGAGGGTGCACGACGACCTCGATCCGCTCGAAGGGCACGTCGTAGAGCAGGTGCGCCTCGATGACCTCCAGGCCCTTGTTGACCAGGGTCGCCGAGTTGACGGTGATGACCGGGCCCATGTCCCAGGTGGGGTGTGCGAGCGCCTCCTGCGGGGTGACACCGGCCAGCTCGGCCTTCGTACGGCCGCGGAAGGGGCCGCCCGAAGCGGTGACGAGCAGCTTGCGCACCTCGGCGTGCGTACCGCTCATCAGCGCCTGGAAGAGCGCCGAGTGCTCGGAGTCGACCGGGATGATCTGGCCGGGCTTCGCCACCGCCTTCACCAGCGGGCCGCCGACGATCAGCGACTCCTTGTTGGCGAGGGCGAGCATCCGCCCTTCCTCCAGGGCGGCGAGGGTGGGCGCCAGTCCGATGGATCCGGTGATGCCGTTCAGCACGGTGTGGCAGTCGGCAGCCGCCAGTTCCGTGGCCGCGTCCGGTCCGGCCAGCACCTCGGGAATCGGCTCCCCCGGCCCGTACTCGGCACGAAGCGCCTGGCGCAGCTGCCCCACCATGTCCTCACGTGCGACGGCGACGGTACGCACCTGCAGCCGGTGCGCCTGCCCGGCCAGCAGCCCGACCCGGCCGCCCGCGGCGGACAGGCCGATCACACGGAAGCGGTCTGGATTGCTCAGTACGACATCGACGGCTTGTGTGCCGATGGAGCCGGTCGATCCGAGGATCACGATGTCGCGCGGCCCTTCCGGCACGTCCGCCGGGCCGGAGGACCGCAGGTGCGGGTCAGCGAGGGATTGCGTCATGCCCCCATTCTGACGGCTCTTCGGCACGGCGCGGTCACCGCCTCGGGAGGGCCGCACGCTGCGGGTGTGCACAGACGCCGCGGATGTGCCGGACACCGCGGGCGTGCCCGCACCTGCACGGTGCGGGCGCCCGGCGCTTGTTGCTCTGCGCCGGGCGCCCGCCCCCTCCGCGCCCGTTCACGCCCCGTCAGCGGATCTGCCTGTGCACGTTCTCCTTCTTGGAAGGTCCCGGAGTGGCCTCCGAGATCCACGGACCGTCGGTCGAGGCGTCGATGACGCCTTCCTCCAGCCACGTGTATGCGCCGTCGAGGATGTTGCGCACCACCTTCCGGTCCAGGTCGTCGGTGTTGTGCCACAGCCGCCCGAACAGCTCTTCCACGCGCACACGCGACTGCCGGCAGAAGACGTCAGCGAGCTGGTACGCCGCCTTGCCGTCCTCGACCGCACTGCTCAGTGCGTCGCGGCGCACCTTCTCCGCCCGTACGCACGCGGCACTCATCGCGAACAGCTCCGCGCCGATGTCCACGATCCGCCCGAGGAAGCCCTGCTTGGTCTCCATGCGCCCCTGCCACCGCGACATGGCGTAGAAGGTCGAGCGGGCCAGCTTGCGCGAAGTGCGCTCCACGTAGCGGAGGTGCTCCGCGAGTTGGCCGAAGTCGGCGTACGCGCCCGGCAACTGGCCCGGCCCCGCGACGAGTTTCGGCAGCCAGCGGGCGTAGAAGCCGCCTGCGTTGACGGCTGCGCGGCCCTTGTCGGAGAGCGTCTTGTCCGGGTCGATCAGATCCCCGGCGACGGACAGGTGGGCGTCGACGGCTTCCCGCGCGATGAGGAGATGCATGATCTCCGTCGAACCCTCGAAGATGCGGTTGATCCGCAGATCGCGCAGCAGCTGCTCCGCCGGTACGCCACGCTCACCGCGTGCCGCGAGGGACTCGGCCGTCTCGAAACCGCGCCCGCCCCGGATCTGCACGAGTTCGTCCGCGATCCGGCAGCTGATCTCCGTGGACCAGAGTTTGGCCAGGGCGGCTTCGATCCGGACGTCCTTTTGGCCGGCGTCGGCCAGTTCGGCTGACAGCTCGAACACGGCGTCCAGGGCGAAGGCGCTTGCAGCGATGAAAGCGATTTTCTTACCCACGGCCTCGTGCTTGCCCACGGGCCGGCCCCACTGAATGCGTGCGTTGGACC
>DATMEI010000957.1:0-9697 GCA_035556995.1 Streptomyces sp. | reverse complement strand
GGACCACCCTGCGCGCACCATGCAGGACACCTTCTTCGTACGTTCCGCGCAGCAGGGCGGCGGCGGCGAGGGCGAGGCGGAGGGCGACAGCGGCGTCGTGCTGCGCACCCACACCTCGCCCGTGCAGATCCGTACAATGCTGGAGCGCCGGCCGCCCCTCTACGTGATCTGCCCCGGCCGTGTCTTCCGCACCGACGAGCTGGACGCGACGCACACCCCCGTCTTCACGCAGGTCGAACTCCTCGCCGTGGACGAGGGCCTGACGATGGCCGACCTCAAGGGCACGCTCGACCACATGGTGCGGGAGCTGTTCGGCGAGGGTGTGCACACCCGGCTGCGCCCCAACTACTTCCCGTTCACCGAGCCTTCGGCCGAGATGGACATGGTCTGCTACCGCTGTCACGGCGAGTCGGTCGGCGATCCCGACAACCCGTGCCGCACCTGCTCCAGCGAGGGCTGGATCGAGCTGGGCGGCTGCGGAATGGTCAACCCGCGTGTGCTGACCGCCTGCGGTGTCGACCCGGAGAAGTACAGCGGGTTCGCCTTCGGCTTCGGGATCGAGCGGATGATGATGTTCCGCCACAACGTCGAGGACATGCGAGACATGGTCGAGGGTGACGTGCGCTTCACCAGGCCTTTCGGGATGGAGATCTGATGCGCGCCCCGCTTTCGTGGCTGCGAGAGTACGTAGAGCTTCCGGCCGGCGAGACCGGCCGTGACGTCGCGGCGAAGCTGATCGAGGCCGGCCTGGAGGTCGAGACCGTCGAGCGGCTCGGTGCCGGGCTGAAGGGGCCCTTGGTCGTCGGCAAGGTCCTCGCCATCGAGGAGCTGGCGGAATTCAAGAAGCCGATCCGCTACTGCCAGGTCGACGTGGGGGAGGCCAACGGGACCGGTGAGCCCCAGAACCTCGTGTGCGGTGCCACCAACTTCGCCGTCGGCGACAAGGTCGTCGTCGTGCTGCCCGGCGCGGTGCTGCCCGGCGACTTCGCCATCAGCGCCCGTAAGACCTACGGCAAGGTCTCCGAGGGCATGATCTGCTCGGCCCGCGAGCTGGACATGGGCGACGATCACGAGGGAATCCTCGTCCTCCCGCCGGAGTACGAGCCGGGCACCGACGCCATCGAGCTGCTCGAACTCGTCGACGAGGTACTGGACATCGCGGTCACCCCCGACCGCGGCTACTGTCTGTCCATGCGCGGAATCGCCCGCGAGACGGCCACCGCCTACGGCAGGCAGCTGCGCGACCCGGCACTGCTCGACGTGCCCACGCCCAACGCGCACGGCTTCCAGGTCGACGTCGCCGACCCGAGGGCGTGCGACCGCTTCGCCGCCCGTACGGTCACCGGGCTGCGCCCCGAGACCAGGTCGCCCATCTGGCTGCAGCGACGCTTGCAGAAGGCGGGCATGCGCCCGGTGTCACTGCCCGTCGACATCACCAACTACGTGATGCTGGAGATGGGTTCGCCGCTGCACGCCTACGACCGTGAGCGGCTGCACGGCCCCATCACCGTCCGCCGCGCCGCCCAGGGCGAGCAGTTGACGACCCTGGAGGGCAGCAAGCGGACCCTGGACGCCGAGGACCTCGTCATCGCCGACGACGAGGGCCCCATCGGACTCGCCGGAGTCATGGGCGGGGTCAACAGCGAGATCGCCGACCCGCAGCAGGACCCGAAGAGCGGCGAGTGGCACGGCACGACCGAAGTCGTCGTGGAGGCCGCGCACTTCGACCCGGTCACCGTGGCGCGTACGAGCCGCCGCCACAAGATCTCCTCCGAGGCGTCGCGGCGCTTCGAGCGCGGCGTCGACCCGGAGGCCGCCTCCGCCGCCGCCCAGCGGACCGTCGATCTGCTGGTGCTCCTGGCGGGCGGCTCTGCCGAAGCGGGAGTCACCGACTTCGCCGCCCCGCACGGCCCGCACACCATCAAGCTCGCAGCGGGGCACCCGGACCGCGTCGCCGGTGTCACCTACGGCCGGGAGACCGTCGTACGGCGCCTGCAGCAGGTGGGCTGCGACGTGTACGGGCAGGACGAGCTGACCGTCACCGTGCCTTCCTGGCGCTCCGACCTGACCGACCCCAACGACCTGGCCGAAGAGGTCATCAGGCTGGAGGGGTACGAGGACCTTCCCTCGACTCTGCCCCGCCCGCCCGCGGGGCGTGGCCTGACCGAGCGGCAGCGGCTGCTGCGCCGCGTCGGCCGTGCGCTGGCGGGCACGGGCTACGTCGAGGCGCTCAACTCCCCGTTCGTCGGGGCCGCTTCCTTCGACCAGCTAGGTCTGGCGGAGGACGACCCACGCCGCCGTACGGTCACGCTGGTCAACCCGCTCTCCGACGAGGAGCCGGGGATGCGCACCACGCTGCTGCCTGGCCTGCTCGCCACGCTCCGCCGGAACGACGGCCGGGGCAGCCAGGGCAGCCAGAGTGGTCTGGCTCTCTTCGAGACGGGTCTCGTCTTCCTGCCGACGGGCACCGAGACCCGCGCCGCCCGGCTGCGGGTCGACGCACGCCCCGCCGACGAAGAGATCGCCTCCCTCGGCGACGCCCTTCCGGAGCAGCCGCGGCACGCCGCCACCGTGCTTGCCGGTCCGCGCGAGAAGCCGGGCTGGTGGGGGCAGGGCCACCCGGCCGGATGGGCCGACGCGGTCGAGTCGGCCCGTACCGTGGCGCGGGAAGCGCGGGCCGAACTCACGGTCCGCAGCGCCCGCTTCGAGCCCTGGCACCCGGGCCGCTGTGCCGCGCTGTATGTCACGCAGGAGGGGAACGAGGTGCTCGTCGGGCACGCGGGTGAGCTGCACCCGCGTGTGGTGAAGGCGCTGGGGCTGCCGGAGGGCTCCTGCGCCATGGAGCTGAACCTCGACCTCGTCGAGCAGGCGGGCGGCGGCGTCGTCCCGGCGCCTCGCGTATCCGGTTTCCCCGTGGCGACCAGGGATGTGGCGCTGGTGGTGGACGAGTCGGTGCCTGCTTCGGAGGTGGAGTCGGCGCTGCGTGCCGGGGCGGGTGAACTCCTGGAGTCTGTACGCCTGTTCGACGTCTTCACGGGCGAGCAGCTCGGCGCGGGGAAGAAGTCCCTCGCGTACGCGCTGCGCTTCCGCGCCGCCGACCGCACCCTCAAGGCCGAGGAGGCCTCGGCGGCACGGGACTCGGCGGTCGCATCTGCCGTCGGGCGTACGGGCGCGGTACTGCGGGGCGCCGAAGCGGACTCGAGGGCTCCGGCGGGCGGCTAGCCGGATTGCCCACGAGCCCGGCCGGCCGGGCTCAACGGCCGGATGACTGAACGGAATTGAGGGGCGCGCGGACGAAAGTCCGGGCGCCCCTCTGCTTGCCCGCACAGCTGTGCCCGCCGCCCACCTGGCCAACTCACTCAATCGAGTGAGGATTCGCGGAGCCCGGTCATCCGGGGTCCCAGCTCGACCACCATCGTTCTGATCGCAGAACGAGGCGAGGGGGAGGGTGCCGAGCAACAGCAAGGGTGGGGCGGGCAATCGCTTCACAGGCCGGAGGGACCGACCGTATGACCGGAGACAAGGCAGCGAGGCCGGGGGTACGTCCCCTGGCTGCGCCGGGGAGACCCCAACCCGGGCCTCCCCCTGGGCCTGCGGACCGGGAGATGCCCCCAGGCCCAGGGGGAGTCACGAGTCCCGGCCCCACCGAGCAGGCGGCGATCCTGCCCGCGGCAGCCGAGCCCGCAGCTCCCGGACCGAAGGTGCCCCGGCACTTCACCGCCGGACGTGTCGTGGCGTTCGTCGCTCCGGCGGTCTGGATCATCGGCGTGCTGTTGTGGGAGTGGTGCCTCCCCGAGGGGACGCACGTCGTCGCGTTGCTGGCTGCCACACCCGCACTCGCCTGCGCGAGCACCGGACACCGGTTGGCCATCTGGCTCGGCGGGGGCTGTGCGCTCCTCGCGCTCTATCCGCTGGGCCTGTTCACGGACCGGGAGGAATTCACCAGCAGAGCCGGTACCTGCGCGGCGATCCTCTGCGTGGCCATGGCCAGTTGCTACACGGTGCGGCGGCGCCTGCGGCTCGCCGATGAGCTCGCAAGCATGCGCGAGGTGGCCACCGCCGCGCAGCAGGCACTGATAAGGCCCCTTCCACCGCGCATCGAAGGGTTCACGGTGGCAGGGAGATATCTGTCCGCGGCTCGCTGCGCCGCAGTCGGCGGTGATCTGTACGACGCGATGGCCACCGTTCACGGAGTGCGGGTAGTCATCGGTGACGTACGGGGCCATGGGCTCGGAGCGGTCAGCACGGTCGCCGCGGTGCTCGGTGCCTTCCGCGAAGCCGCACACGACGAGCCGCAGCTCGCACGGGTGCTGCACCGCCTGGAGAGAGGCCTGGACCGGCACTTGAGTGCGCGCCGGTACGAGACGGTGGCCGTTGCGGACGGAAGTGCGGAAGGCGGTACGGCAGTTGCTGCGGCGGGTGCTGTTCACGAAGCGGACGAGGAGTTCGTGACGGTGTTGCTGCTGGAGGTCCGCACCGACGGGACGGTCACCGCTCTCAACTGCGGCCACCCCTGGCCGTACCGGCTCTCCGATGAGGCCGGCCGAACGCCGTCGGTGGAGCTGGTCTCCGCCGACGAGCCGCTGCCACCGCTCGGCCTCCTGCCGCTGCCGTCCCTGGTTCCCGAGCCGCTCCGGCTGCAACTGCCGCCCGGCGAGGCGCTGTTCCTCTACACCGACGGCGCGGAGGACGCGCGGGATGCGGACGGCGAGTTCTTCCCGCTGTCCGAAGTGCTGCGTGCCGCTCTCACCGAGAAGTCCCGGACCGTGCCCCCGGTTCCCGCCACCCCGGCGGACATCGTCGGCGCCGTGCGGCGGGAACTGCTCCGTCACGCGCGCGCCCGGCTGCCTGACGACGTGGCGCTGCTCGCTCTGCGCAACGACCGCTGCCGGGTGCACGGGCAGGCACAGGGGGCGCTGCGGGAACGGATCACCGTGCGGCTGCCGTGCTCGTGCTCCTGAGGACGAGCACGCGCGTACCCCGTTGGTGCTGAACGTTCCGTCCCACGCCGCGAGTTGCGTCTGCCCGGCGCGGGCTCCCGCGTGGGCTCAGCTGTAGGCGTAGAAGCCTGCGCCCGCCTTACGGCCCAGGCGTCCCGCGTCCACCATCCGCTGGAGCAGCGGGGGAGCGGCGTACAGCGGTTCCTTGAACTCCGCGTACATCGAATCGGCGACGGAGGCGACCGTGTCCAGGCCGATGAGGTCGGTGAGCTTGAGCGGCCCCATCGGGTGTGCGCAGCCCATCTCCATGCCGTTGTCGATGTCCTCGCGGTTGGCGATCCCCGACTCGAACATCCTGATCGCGGAGAGCAGATACGGGATGAGCAGGGCGTTGACCACGAAGCCGGAGCGGTCCTGGGCGCGGATCGTGTGCTTGCCGAGGATGCCGGAGACCGCGGCCTCGGCCCGCTTGATCGTCTCCTCCGAGGTGGTCAGCGCGGGGATGAGCTCCACGAGCTGCTGCACCGGCGCCGGGTTGAAGAAGTGGATGCCGATGACCTGGTCCGGACGGGACGTCGCGACCGCGAGCTTGACCAGCGGGATGGAGGAGGTGTTGGAGGCGAGTATGGCGTCGCTGCGGGTGACCACCTGATCGAGCACCTGGAAGATCTCGGTCTTGACCTGCTCGTTCTCGATCACCGCCTCGATGACGAGATCACGGTCGGCGAAGTCGCCCAGGTCGGTGGTGAAGGTGAGCCGGGCGATCGTCGCGTCCCGCTCCTCCTCTGTGATCTTGCCGCGTTCGGCCGCCTTGCCCAGGGAGTTCACCAGCCGCGTGCGGCCGAGCTCCAGCGCCTCGCCGCTGGTCTCGGCGACCATGACGTCCAGACCGGCCCGCGCGCACACCTCGGCGATGCCGGCGCCCATCTGGCCACAGCCCACAACTCCGACGCGTTCGATGTCCGTCACCTCGTACCTTTCGCTGATCCTGTGGTCCCGGGCGGTACGGGCATGCACAGCCGTCCCCTGGAGAAAGCGCCCCCGCCAGGCCCGGCCCTGTAACGCCTCGCCGCCAGACGTTACCCCGCGGGTGGCATCCTCGTGGAGGTGGGGCGAAGCTCGTGCGGGGGCTTGTACGGGTGCCGGGCTCACGACAGCATCGGCGACTGGTCTCCACCACTTCGGGGGCCTGCGATGGACCGACTGAAAGCGACCACGAAGGGTGCAGGGGGAAGAGATGCGGCGGATCACGAGGAGAAGCTTCGCGGTCGGAACGGCCGGGGCGCTGTGCGGAGTGACCGGTTCCACCAACGCCCGCGCCACGGCGTACGGCGGGGGCCTGCGCGGTGACGGCCCGAGGCACGGGGGTGACCACGGCGAAGTACGCGGCATGTGGATCGCTTCGGTCGACAACCGTGACTGGCCCAGCGAACCCGGCCTGAGCCCCGCGGACCAGCAGGCGGAACTGATCGAGCATCTGGAGAACGCCCGCCGGCGCCGCCTCAACACGGTCTACTTCCAGGCCCGTCCGGCCGCCGACGCGCTGTGGCCGTCGCGCTACGAACCGTGGTCGCAGTGGCTGACCGGAACCCAGGGGAAGGCGCCGGGCTGGGATCCTCTGGGCTTCGTGGTGCGCGAAGCCCACCGGCGGGACCTGGCAGTCGAGGCGTGGTTCAACCCGTACCGCGTCGCGCTCCACGACGATCCCGGGAAGCTGGCGGCCGGACATCCGGCCCGCAGACACCCGGACTGGGTGGTCCGCTTCGGCGGGAAGCTCTACTATAACCCTGGGCTGCCCCAGGTCAGGCGCTTCGTGCAGGACGCCATGCTGGACGCGGTCGTCCGCTACGACATCGACGGCGTCCACTGGGACGACTACTTCTATCCGTATCCCGTCCCCGGTGAGAGCTTCGACGACAGCGACGCGTTCGCGCAGTACGGGAAGGGCTTCCCGGACGTCGCCTCCTGGCGCCGGAACAACATCGACCTGCTGGTGAAGGAGTCCGCCCACCGCATCCGGCGCATCAAGCCGGGACTGCCGTTCGGGATCAGCCCCTTCGGTGTCTGGCGCAACAAGACGAGCGACTCCGCCGGTTCCGACACCGCGGCACAGGTGCAGAGCTACGACGACGTCTACGCGGACACCCGCAGGTGGGCGCGGGAGGAGTGGATCGACTACATCCTTCCGCAGATCTACTGGCACATCGGTTTCGAGGACGCCGACTACGCGAAGCTGGCGCCCTGGTGGGCCGAGACCGTCCGCGGGACCAGCACGCGCCTCTACCTGGGCGAGGCGCTGTACAAGGCAGGCGATACCGCCCAGCCGGAGGCGTGGCAGGACCCCGCCGAGCTGTCCCGGCATCTCACTCTGTGCCGGTCGCTGCCCGAGGTGCGGGGGCATGTCTTCTTCTCGGCGAAGGAGGTCGGCGAGGACACCATCGGTGCGATGGACCGCGTCGTCGCCGACCACTACAAGTCACGGAAGGCGCAGGGGCAGGCCCAGGGGAAGGGGAAGCCTTCGGGGCGTTAGCGCACCCCGCTCGTACGGACGGTGCGGCAGGCCGTGACGGCCCCTGGGCCGGGCCTCAGGGACGCAGCACGTCCAGCAGCCGACGGTCCGGCCGCTGGACGATGTACGTCACGCCTCGTCGGACGTGACCGGGCAATGCCAGGCACGCGGCAGCTGTCCCTATCCCGTGGCGCCGGGCCTGCGTGCCTCAGGCCTTCTTCTTCTCCTTCACGACGGAGTCGGGACCCGGTGACATCACGGCCTCGTGCCCGTCGTCGAAGCGCACCCGGTAGGGCGGTTCGCCGTTCGTGCCCAGAACTTCGACGATCTCCGCCACGCGGTCGTGGTCGCCTACGACCCGGCCGTGCATCAGCAGACTGTCGCCCGTCTTCGCTCGCATCAGGAGAACCCTCCTGTTCGCAGGGGTGTACACCGGAATATCCGTGCAGTCCGTGCTGTGCTGTCTGTACCGGTAAGTCTACGGCGGATGCCCGGACTACGCCTCGGTCATGTACGGGACCGCCGGACGACGACGATGCAGACCAGCACGGCGACAGCGGTCGCCGGGGCAGCCGGTGAGAGCTCTTCGCCCAGCAGCAGGACGGACCAGCCGAGCGTGAGAAGCGGCTGCGCGAGCTGCGTCTGGCTGGCCCTGGCCACCCCCGCGACGCCCATACCGCGGTACCACAGGACCAGGCCGAGCAGCTGAGAGCCGGCCGCCACCCACACCAGGCCCGCCACCGAGTGCGCTGTCAGTTCTGCGGGCTCGTTCAGCAGGGAGATCACCGCCGCGGGCACGGCAAGCGGCAGGCAGCCCACGAGCGCCCAGCCGATCACCTGGATCCCGGACAGCTCGCGTGCCAGGCGTCCTCCCTCGGCGTAGCCCGCCGCGCAGAGCAGCAGTGCGATGCCGAGGTAGAGATCGCCGGTGGTCGGGGCGCCGCCGCTCTGGTGGAGGGCGAAAGCGAGGACGGCGGCTGCGCCCGCCAGCGCCGCCGCCCAGAAGACGGGGGAGGGACGGCTGCCCGTACGGAGCGAGGAGTACAGGGCGGTCGTCAGCGGGAGCAGGCCGACGACGACGGCGGCGTGCGCGGTGGTGGAGGTCTGCAGGGCGAGCGTCGTCAGCAGCGGAAAGCCGATCATGACGCCGGAGGCGGAGACGGCCAGCCACGGCCAGTGCCGCCGGGCGGGCACGGGAACGCGGAGCACAGCGAGCACCACGGAGGCGAACAGGGCTGCCAGCAGGAGGCGGAGGGATGTCGCCGACCAGGGGCCGAAGCCTTCGAGCGACCAGACCGTGGCGGGGAAGGTGAGCGAGAAGCAGGTGACGCCGAGTGCGGCGAGCAGCAGCCCGCCGCCGGGTGCGCGGCCCGCTCTGCTCTCTGCGCCGAGTTCGGCGCCCGCCGTGCCGGGAAGGCCGGACAAGGGTTCGGGAGCGGGCGGAACTGCTATCGCAGCAGCTGCAGTAGCGCTATTGTCGGCTCTCATGAATGAGCGTAGCAGTGTCGGTGAACTGGCCAGAACCCTTCGCGGTGATCTGAACCGCTACTCTCCGGGTGAGAAACTGCCGTCCAGTCGCGAACTGGTCGAGGCGCACCGCGTCAGCCCCGTCACCGTCACCCGCGCGCTCGCCCAGCTTGCCGTGGAGGGGCTGGTCGTCACCAGGCCGGGCGCCGGGGTATTCCGGGCCGAGCCCCGCCGCACGGCGCTGCCCGCTCAGGTCGACACCTCCTGGCAGGAGGTCGCCCTGAGCGCCGACGCCTCCACCGACCAGGTGCCGCGGAGCGTCGACGCCGGGGGCGTACTGGCCACGCTGGCGGTGCCGCCGCCGGGCGTCATCGAACTCAGCGGCGGCTATCTGCCCGCGAAACTCCGTCCCGAGCGTGCACTGTCCGCCGCCCTCGCCAGAGCCGGACGCCGGCCCGGCGCCTGGGAACGTCCGCCCGTGGAGGGGGTGGAGGAGCTGCGCGGCTGGTTCGCCCGGGAGATCGGCGGCCACTCGGGAAGCGTCACCGCCGCGGACGTATTGATCACGTCGGGAGGCCAGAGCGCCATCACCACCGCTCTGCGCGCGCTGGCGCCGCCCGGTGCGGCCGTACTCGTGGAGTCACCGACCTATCCCGGTCTGCTCGCCGCCGCCCGCGCCTCAGGTCTGCGTCCGGTCCCCGTTCCCGTCGATACGGACGGGGTGCGGCCCGAACTGCTCGTCAACGCCTTCCGGGCCAGCGGGGCACGCGTCTTCTTCTGC
>DATMEI010000956.1:0-4988 GCA_035556995.1 Streptomyces sp. | reverse complement strand
CGGCCTCGCCCCCTTCACCGGCGCCGCGCTCGCCGGCCCGCTGGGCGGATATCCGACTCTCTTCCTCACGCTGGCGGGAGTCTCCGCGCTCAGCGCGGCACTCGCCCTCGGCGGCCCCCACGTCCCGCCCGCGAGTACGCCACCTAGGGCACACGGCCGCGCGGGCCTGCGGGGCGGACGGGGCGGACGCCGGAGACCGCAGGTCCGGTCAGTGCCGCCATGCCCGCCGCTGGAAGAGACGTACACCGGCGACGATCCGGTCCCACCGGCTGCGCCGGTCGGCTGCCGTCGTCGCCGCGGCCGCGGGACGAGCGGACGGACGGTGCAGATGTCCGCGGGCGACGAGTTCGACGGTGACGGCCACCGACACGGCCTGCACCGCCATCAAAGCGATGAGGACGAACAGCTGGACCGCTCCGGCCATGACGGGACTCGCGCCGCCCAGCAGCATCCCCACGAAAGCCCCCGGCAAGGTCACGAGGCCGACGGTACGGGTCTGGTCGAGCCCGGGAAGCAGTGCGTCGGAGGCGGCGGGACGGGCGATCTCCAGGCGCGCGTCCCTGCTCGGCAGCCCCAGCGCGATACCCGCTTCCACCTCGCCGTGGCGCTGGCTGAGTTCGTCCAGTGCCCGGCGCCCGGCGAGGACCGTCGCGGTCAGGGCACCGCCGATGAGGATGCCCGTGATGGGGATCAAAGCGATGCCCTTGAACGGAACCAGGCCCGTGACCAGCAGCGCGACGAAGACCGGTGCCACCCCGGCCGCGATGGAGACGGCCGTCGTCCACCACGTCCTGTCGGAGGTGATGCGGCGCCCCGCAGTACGTACGGCGACGGCGAACATCAGGATCAGGAACGCCGACGTCGCCACCGGCGATCGCACAACCCAGGCGATGGCGAGCGAGACGGCGGCGAGCTGCAGAGCGGCACGAACCCCGGCGGTCAGAATCTGCCGGGAGCCGCCGGGGCCGGGTCTGGGCGCGAGGTGAAAACACGCCGCGACCGCCGCCGCCGCGACGAGGAGCACGGCGAGCAGCGCGCCCAGCGTGAAGTCGACCGGCAGGAGGGGTGCCGCACCCTGATTCATGCCTCGGCCCACTTCCGCGACTGCCTTGTGACGGCCGACCTCCCGGGGTGAGTGTGATCCGCCCTTCCCGAAAGACTCCACTCATCTCGATGCCCTGGCAATCCCCGCTCGTCCTGCTTGTCCTGTTGATCCCGCTTGTGGCCGGAGTGGATCGAGCAGCACTCCTCTGACCAAGTCCCGCCGTCCGAGGTTTTGCGGCGGCTCTTCAACTGCGAAGCAATGTCTCGAATCAGATTGCATTTGCTGCACTACTGGTCCTTGCATCTTGCAGATGCGAGATATGGCGCCTACCTTGCGCGCATGCAGAGCTACACGATTGGTCAGGCGGCTCGCCTGCTCGGCGTAAGTCCCGACACGGCACGTCGCTGGGCCGATGCAGGCAAAGTCGCAACACACCGCGACGAGGGAGGCCGCCGCCTCATCGACGGCAAGGATCTGGCCGCCTTCTCCATCGAGGTCGGCCAGGGCGGCATCGGTGAAGAAGAGGGTTCCTACACCTCGGCCCGCAACGCCTTCCCCGGCATCGTGACCGCCGTCAAGGTCGGTGATGTCGCTGCACAGGTGGAGATCCAGGCCGGCCCGCACCGTCTCGTGTCGCTGCTGACGCGGGAGGCCGTGGAAGAGCTGGGCCTGGAGGTCGGCATGCGGGCCACCGCCCGCGTGAAGTCGACCAACGTGCACATCGACCGCACCTGACCGTCAAGGAGCCTCAACTTCATGTCATCCACGGTCACATGGCGGCGTACCGCCGCCGCGATCACCGCCGCTGCTCTCCTCGTGCCGCTGACCGCTTGCGGTGGTGACGAGAAGGACAGCGGCACCAACGGCGAATCGAGCAGTGCGCCGAAGGCCAACCTGACGGTCCTGGCCGCCTCTTCGCTCACCGACGTCTTCAAGACCGCCGGGAAGACCTACGAGAAGGAGAACCCCGGGACGAAGGTGAAGTTCTCCTTCGCCGGTTCCCAGGAACTGGCCGCGCAGGTCAAACAGGGTGCGCCCGCCGACGCGCTCGTCACCGCCGACACCAGGACCATGGACGGGCTGAAGTCCGACACCGGCACCCCCACCGTCATCGCGAAGAACCGGCTCGTCATCGCCACCGGCAAGGACAACCCGGAGAAGGTCGAGAACCTCAAGGACCTCGCCGACCCCGAGCTGAAGGTCATACTCGCCGCTCCCGAGGTGCCGGTCGGCCGCTACAGCCGACAGGTGCTGGACGCGCAGAAGATCGACGTCAAACCCGTCTCGCAGGAGCCCAACGTCCGGGCCGTCCTGAGCAAGGTGGAGCTGGGAGAGGCCGACGCGGGCATCGTCTACAGGACCGATGCCGCCACGGTTCCCGGCAAGGTCGACGCGGTCAAGATCCCCGATGACGAGAACGCCGTCGCGTCCTATCCCGCCGCCACCCTGAAGTCGTCGAAGAACTCCAAGGCCGCCGCCGACTTCGTGAAGTGGCTCAGCACCCCGGAGACGCAGAAGCTTCTGCGCGACGCGGGCTTCCAGAAGCCCTGACCGCACCTTGAGACGCCTGGGACCGTCCGGTGAACGACATCGGGCGGCCCCGGATCCCCGTCAGCCGCAGCCTCCCAACTCCGAAGCCTGGACCCGTCGATGAGCCGCCTCCGCGCACCCGGAACCCGCACCCCGATCACTCTCGCGGTGCCGGCGCTGCTCGCGGTCGCGTTCCTGCTGCTGCCGCTGATCGGCATTTTCGCCCGCACCGAGTGGAGTGAGCTGGGCTCTCACCTGACCGACCCCGGCGTCACCGAAGCGCTCCGGCTCTCTCTGCTGGTGTCCTTCTGGGCGCTCGGGTTGTCCCTCTTCCTCGGTGTACCGCTGGCCTGGCTCCTGGCCCGAGTCCACTTCCCCGGCAAGGCGCTGGTGCGCTCACTGGTGCTGCTGCCGATGGTGCTGCCACCGACCGTCGGCGGTGTCGCACTGCTGCTCGGCTTCGGACGCCGCGGCATCCTCGGCCCCTGGCTGGAGGACGACCTGGGCATCGTCCTGCCGTTCCACACCTCCGGTGCCGTCGTCGCCGCGACCTTCGTCGCCATGCCGTTTCTGATCATCAGCCTCGAAGGAACCCTCGCGGGGCTCCGGCCGAGCTACGAGGAGACCGCGGCTTCTCTCGGCGCCTCGCAGGTGCGGGTGTTCTTCACCGTCACCCTCCCCATGGTCGCCCCCGGGCTGGCCGCGGGGTCCGCCCTCACATGGGCCAGGGCACTCGGTGAGTTCGGTGCGACCATCACCTTCGCCGGGAACCTTCCCGGAACGACGCAAACGCTCCCGCTCCAGGTCTACCTCCTCCTCCAGGACCGGCCGGAGGCCGCCACCTCCGTTTCCCTGCTGCTGCTCGCGGTCGCCATGGCCGTCCTCGTCGCTCTGCGCGGCCGCTGGACCGGCGCCACCAGCGACGACCGCGCCACGAACAGGGACAGGCAGCCGGAAGAAGACGCCGAGCCGGAAGAAAGCACACCAGGCACACGCAGCGCGCCACACGCCCCCGCGGCGCCCTCAGCTCCACAGCGGCAGTGCTCCCTGCAGGCGGAAATCACCGGCTTCAACGACGTCACGCTCGACGTCCCAGCGGGCAGCACCATCGCCGTGGTCGGGCCCAACGGCGCCGGCAAGACCACCCTCCTGCGCGCCCTCCTCGGCCTCACCCCACGGGCCCACGCACAGCTGCAACTCGGCGACACAGACGTCACGGCCCTGCCCCCGCACCGCCGCGGCGTGGCCTGGGTACCCCAGGACGGAGCCCTCTTCCCGCACCTCACCGCGCTCGCCAACACCGCCTATGGCCTGCGCAGCCAGGGCGTACGCCGGGACGAGGCACGCCGCACCGCGCAGGACTGGCTGAACCGGCTCGGCGTCGGCGACCTCACCCGCCGCAAGCCCTCCCAGCTCTCCGGTGGCCAGGCCCAACGCGTCGCCCTGGCAAGGGCCTTGGCCGCCAACCCGCGGCTGCTCCTCCTCGACGAGCCCCTCGCCGCACTCGACCAGACCACCCGCGCCCGGGTCCGCCACACCCTGCGCACACACCTCGAAGGCTTCGGCGGAGTCTGCCTGTTGGTCACGCACGACCCCGTCGAAGCCATCTCGCTCGGCGACCGCGTACTCGTCCTCGACGCGGGCCGGACCCTTCAGCACGACACACCCGCCGAGGTCTCCCGGCATCCCCGCTCCCCATGGGTGGCCCGGATGCTCGGCCGCAACGCCTGGCCCGGCACAGCCACTTCAAACGGGGCTCTCTCCCTCGCCGGCGGAGGCACCCTCGTCGTCGCCGACCCCGTGACCGAGGGGTCGGACGTACTGGCGATCATCGCCCCCGAAGCCGTCTCCCTGCACCGCGACCGTCCCGCCGGCAGCCCTCGGAACAACTGGCCGGGAACGGTGCGCGAAATCACCGCGGTCGGCAGCCGCCTCCGCGTCGTCATCGCCTCGGACGAAGTCCCCGACCTCATCGCCGAGATCACCCCGCAGGCGGCGAGCGAACTCCAACTCGCCGACGGCGCAAGCGTGTGGACCAGCGTCAAGGCCACGGAGGTCATCGCGGTCATCCCCTAGGAGCGATGACGGGCCCCGGCCCGTTGAGCAGGTGCAACTGATGCCCGTGGCGGTGGCTCTGGCCGCCGCGGCGTAACGGCCTGCCCAGTTCGCCGCCCGGACGCCGACTTCGAGGTGCCGCATCGTGGGCGCCCCCACGACGAGGACCCGGGCTTAGGTTAGGCTTACCTAAGTAAGCCGCCTCGCGGTCTCTCCGTCCAGCGCCATGGGAGAACTTGGATGCGCCCATTCCGCACCCGCGTCACGCAGCCGGGCCCTGCCGAACGCATGCGGTCGATCTTGACCGCAGCCCATTCGATGACAGTGGTCAGCGAGGGGATCCGTGTCGGGATACACC
>DATMEI010000955.1:0-2855 GCA_035556995.1 Streptomyces sp. | reverse complement strand
TTCGGTGGGCCCAAACCTGTGGTGACGGGGGAGTACCGCCTGGGGGATGTACGCCACATCACCGCCTCCTCCGAGCGTTTCCAGCAGGAGCTGGGATGGCGTGCCCGCGTGGAATTCGCTGACGGTATGACGCGGTTCGCCGGAGACGAGCTCAGCGCGGCGGCTGCGACGGTGACCGGCCCGACCCGCTGAACACAGCGCCGGGGCCGGGCTGTCCGGAGACGTGGCCGGATGCTCAGTGTGCTGCCGGGAGTGTGACCTCGAACCGGCAGCCACCCGGCACATTGAGCACGGCGGCCCTGCCTTGATGGGCCTCGACGATGCCGCGCACGATCGCCAGTCCCAGTCCGGCGCCGCCGGGCGGTGTACGGGCGTCGGTGCCGCGCCAGCCGGTGTCGAAGACCCGCGGCAGGTCGTCCGCCGGTATGCCGCCGCAGCCGTCGGTCACCGACAGCACCACCCCGTCCGCCTCCCGCCTGGCGCCGACGGCGACCGTGCCGTCGGCAGGGGTGCGATGGATCGCGTTGATGAGGAGGTTGGCCAGTACGCGAGTCATCTCCTTGCCGTCCACCTCCACCGGGACCTGCTCCACACCCTCGTCGGCGAGGCGCACACCCCGCTCGACGGCGAGGGCGTCAGCGCCCGCGATGGCGTCGCTGACGAGGTCGTAGACCGACATGCGGCTGGGGGAGAGGCTGAGCGAACCAGCCTGGATGCGGGAGAGTTCGAAGAGGTCGCCGACCATTCCGGACAGCCGCTCCACTTCGCCGCGTATCTGCCGGTGGTAGCGGGCAGGGTCCTCCGCGATGCCGTCCTCCAGCGCCTCGGCCATGGCGCGCAGGCCGGCCAGTGGCGAACGCAGATCGTGCGAGATCCAGGCGACCAGTTCACGGCGTGACGCTTCCAGGGCGCGTTCTCGCTCGCGTGATGCCGTGAGTCCGGCGCTGGTGTCGGCCAGTTGACGGGCGAGAGAGGCCAGTTCGGCAGGCATGGGGGTGGTGGGCTGCACGAAGCCGCCGCTGCGGCGAGGGGCGCTCTCAGCGCCGGAAGCGCCGCCGACACCGGCACCACCCTGCGCACCGCCATCCGCCCCACGGCCGTCTGCCGCACCCTCCTGGCCCTCGTCGCCGAGCGCTCGCGCCGCCTGCCCCAGCGCGCGATGACCCCCGATCACCCAGCGCCCGAGCAGCAGGGCGGTGGCCGTCGCCGTGACGGCAGCCATGGCGCAGACCGTCGTGACCACGCCCAGGTCGTGCTTGTTCAGCAGCATCGCCCAGGCCACGGACAGCGTTCCCGCCAGCATCGAACCGACCGCAACCGCGGTCAGCACCGCGAGGGAGACGGCCACCGACCTGCGTCGCAGCGCCCGCAGAGCGATCAGGCCGGCCAGCCCCACGGCTGCGGCGCCCAGCGCCGCGTAGAGCGCGATGAGGAGCAGGTCACGCATCATTGCCTCCGCCGTCTCCACGCGCCCCGCCGTCTCCACGGTCCCCACTGACTGCGCCGTCTCCGTCGTCGAAGCGGTAACCGACCCCCCACACGGTGGTGATCAGACGCGGATGTGCGGGATCGGCCTCGACCTTGTGCCGCAGCCGCCGTACGTGCACGGTCACGGTCGACAGGTCGCCGAAGTCCCAGCCCCACACCTCCGCCATCAACTCCTCCCGGCCGAAGGCCCTTCCCGGGTGCCGCAAGAAATGTGCCAGCAGGTCGAATTCACGAAGTGTCAGGGCGAGGGGCCCGCGCGCATCCGAGACCGTACGGGCCGCGGGATCGAGCGTGATGCCGCCACCGTTCAGCAGCGGCCCGTCTGCGGGCTGTGCGCCTGCGCGGCGCAGCACGGACTCGACGCGGAGCACCAGTTCGCGTGGGCTGAAGGGCTTCGTCACGTAGTCGTCGGCGCCGACCTCGAGGCCCAGGATGCGGTCCTCCTCGTCGCCGCGTGCCGTCAGCATCACCACCGGCACCGGTCTCTCCTCGCGCAGCTTCCTGCACACCTGCAGCCCGTCGAGGCCCGGCAGCATGAGGTCGAGCACGACGAGATCCGGTGGTGCGGCCTGTGCGCGGGCGAGGGCGTCCACGCCGTCCGCGGCGCGGTCGACCACGAATCCGGACCTGTCGAGATAGCCCGCGACCACTTCCGTCACGGTCGGATCGTCGTCCACGACCAGGACGCGGCGGGGCGCCGGCAACGGCTTCGTTCGCATACGAAGGAGTCTGGCACCGGAGGCGGCCGGCAGGCGTGGCCCGGGCGTGCCCAGGGTGCGGATGTCAGTGTTCTGTAAGGTGCGTCGGCCCCTTATGTCCGTTCTGGGTTCGTAGGGTGAGGCAGATGACCAACTCCCAGTCCTGGCATGGGGACCTCGTGCTCCCTTGCCTCAACGAGGCCGAGGCGCTGCCCTGGGTCCTGGAGCGAATTCCGGCCGGATGGCGGGCCGTCGTCGTGGACAACGGTTCGACCGACGGTTCCGCCGAGATCGCACGGGCGCACGGGGCCACAGTGGTGCGTGAGGAGCGTCGCGGGTTCGGTGCGGCCTGCAACGCCGGACTGCTGGCAGCAGAGGCGGAGTTCATCGCCTTCTGCGACTGCGATGCCACTCTCGACCCCGGTGCCCTGCCGCGGGTCTCCGCTCCGGTACGTACAGGGGCAGCCGATCTCGTCCTGGCGCGGAGGCGTCCCACGGCGCGCGGTGCCTGGCCGGTTCATGCCCGGGTCGGCAACCGTGCGCTCTCCCGCATGGTGCGGCGCCGTACCGGCGTGCGTCTGCACGACCTGGGGCCGCTGCGGGTTGCACGGCGCCAGGCGTTGCTGGAGCTGGGGCTGACGGACCGGCGCAGTGGCTACCCCCTGCAGA
>DATMEI010000954.1:0-7540 GCA_035556995.1 Streptomyces sp. | reverse complement strand
GAACACCAAGTTCGTGCTGGCCGACTGCAAGGCCGACGTCGACGCGATGCAGGCGGTCTGCGACCGTGCGCTGGAAGCGCTGGACGCCGACGAGCTGACTGCTGCCGACGCCGCCTCCGCGAAGCTGTTCACGACCGAACTGGCAGCCGAGGTCATCGACAAGTGCCTGCAGCTGCACGGCGGTTACGGCTACATGCTGGAGTACCCGATCGCCAGCCTGTACGCGGACACCCGCGTCTCCCGCATCTACGGCGGCACGAGCGAGGTCATGCGTTCCATCGTGGCCAAGTCCATGGGGCTGTGACAGGGCTGTGAACAGGGCTGCTGTGATCCGTGCCGCTTCGGGGAGAACTGTGATCTTCGCCGTAACCGCTGGTAGCCCGCGGCGGGCACAATCGCCCGTATGAACGATGAACTGACGTCCCTGCTCGACCTGCTCGATCTGGAGCGGGTCGAGCAGGACATCTACCGGGGCGGCAGCCGGGAGGCCGTCGTCCCAAGGGTGTTCGGCGGCCAGGTTGCCGCGCAGGCACTGGTCGCCGCCTGCCGGACCGTCCCTGAAGGGCGCCTTCCGCACTCCCTGCACGCCTACTTCCTGCGCCCGGGCGACCCGGGCGCACCGATCGTCTACACGGTCGACCGCATCCGGGACGGACGGTCCTTCACCACCCGCCGGGTCGTGGCCGTCCAGCACGGACAGCCGATCTTCCATCTTTCGAGTTCCTTCCAGACACACGAAGAGGGACTCGAACACCAGGAGCCGATGCCCGCGGCACCCGACCCGGAGACTCTGCCGACGGCAGAGGAGATGATGCCCCGGTACGCGGAGCTCTTCCGTGGTTCGGACGTCCCGCAGCGGCTGATGAAGGCGCGCGCAGCCGTCGATCTGCGGTACGTGCGCGAACCTCCCTTCGCCAGCGCGGGAGAGCCGCGCGAGCCGCGCTCGCAGGTCTGGTTCCGTACCAACGGCAAGCTGGACGGCACGCTCGACGACCCCATGCTGCACATCTGCCTTGCCACGTACGTCTCCGACATGACGCTGCTGGACTCGGTGCTGCTGGCACACGGCCGGGGCGGCTGGGCGGTGGGCGACGTGGTGGGCGCGAGCCTGGATCACGCGATGTGGTTCCACCGTCCTTTCCGCGCTGACGAATGGCTCCTCTACGACCAGGTCAGCCCGACCTCGCAGGGCGGACGCGGACTCGGCAAGGGGCGGATCTTCACCAGGGACGGGCGGCTCGCGGTATCGGTGATCCAGGAGGGCGTCGTACGGGTGCCGCGTTAGCGAATGCCTTCGCCGCCGCCCCTAGCGGTAAGGCCGTGTACGTGCCGAACTCCGCCCGTACACACGCCGCGTGTCCGGGAGCCGGTCCCCGCACAGCTCCCGGAAGAGCAGCAGCCACCGCTCCGGACTGACCAGCCCCACCGGCAGGGACATCTCCAGGCCCGGTTTCCGGAACGCCGCACGCACCCGCGCACGCCCGTGACGCCTGGCCAGTGTGGCCGCGAGCGAGCCGCCCACGCCGGTGAAGCCGTGCTCGACGAAGTCCCGGTAGGCGGGCAGCTGTCCGGACGGCAGCAGCGGCTGAGGCCGGCGCTCGATCCGCAGCACCGCGGAGTCCGAGCGCGGCACCGGCGTGAACGACTCGCGGCTCACCCTGCCCAGCCGGCGCCACTCGTGCTCGGGCCAGGTGCGTACGGTCAGCAGCGGCCAGCGACCCCAACCCCCGGTGTGCTTGCGGGCGTACTCGAGCTGCGTCAGCAGGGTCGCGGAGGTCAGCCGCTCTGCGGTCAGGCACCAGCGGACGATGTCGGTCGTGCGGGAGTAGGGGATGTTGCCCACCACGGCGAAGGGTTCGCGCGGTGCACGTGCACGCAGGAAGTCGCCCCGGACGACCCGCAGGCCAGGCCGGTCACCGAGTTTTCCGGACAGCTGCGCGGCGAGTCGCGGATCGAGTTCGTAGGCGATGACGCGGCGGTGTCCTGTGGCCAGGAAGCGGGTCAACGCCCCCTGTCCGGCGCCGGGTTCGACGACCAAGGCGTCGGGGGGCAGTGCGGACAGTCGCACGAGCCGGCGTACGACGGCGGGATCGTGCAGGAAGTTCTGGGAGAGCGTCTTGCGGCGGTGAGCCACGGCGAAGTCCTCTGGTGCGGGAGGACAGGCCGGGTGGCATGGCGCCCGGGCGCGAGAGATACGGGTGTGCCGTACGGCTGTCGTACGGGCATGCCGAGGCCGGGCCTGTCCGGTCGATGGGGACACCGGAGGCCCTGTGCACATGCGCGGGACGCTTCGTCAGGTCATCAGGTCAGGAGGGCGCGCAGAGACCCGCTCGCGGGGATGCGAGCGCGGGGCGCGTGGACCGGAACGCCTTCAGGCGTCCTGGCGGATGGCCAGGGCCGGGCGCCGGTCGCGCGGGCGGATGCCGAGCTGGGCGAAGGCCCAGCGGGTGTGCCCCCACAGCCCCATGGGCGTGGGAGATGCGCCCAGCACGTCGGCTCGCACACCGTTGATGATCGCCTGGAAGGCTGCGGACATGGCCCCGACGTTATGACGGGCCGCATGGCCGTGCAAACGGTTTACGGGCAGGGGCGTCAGTCCGTGGTGAGCTGGGCGGCAGCGAGAAGGTAGGCGGTCATCGGCTCGTAGAAGCGGGGGTCGGGGACGTGGTCGTCCAGCGGCACCGCGACCGAGAGGGTGTCCTCGGCCTCGCCGAGGAAGAGCGCCGGGTCGTTGCAGTCCGCGAAGCCCACCGAGTCGATGCCCTGCTGCCCGGCGAAGCCGGCCCAGCCGTGATCGGCGACCACCAGGTCGGGCATCGGCTCGCCCGCTCGTCGCAGCCCGTTCAGTACCTGAGCCATCGGCTCCGGGGAGTGTGTGTGCCACAGGGACGCGCCCCGCTCGTACGCCGCGACGCCGCCGAACTGCACGACCACACCCTCGTCCGCGTACGTGCCCAGCGGTACGCGGACGATCTCGCATCCGGCGGTGCGCAGCGCCCGCGCGAGCGCTCCGTGCATGTCGAGCAGCGCTCCGGGATGCCCGGTCGCGAACAGCACCCGCCGCCGGCCCTCCGCCGCCTTGCGCAGTTCCGCCGCCGCCCGGTCGAGGGCGCCCACGGTCAGTTCGGGATCGATGGTGTCCTGGCCGCTGCGGTGGTCCGGGTCGTCGACGACGCCGCAGCGCTCCGCCATCACTGCCAGGACGTCCTGTTCGTCGGTCCAGCGTTCGCCGAGTTCCAGCCCGAGCCAGTAGTGCCGCTCGCCGTTGGCGAGCTTGCGGTAGTGGGAGAGGTTGTTCTCGCGCGGGGTGGCCACGTCCCCTGCGATACGGGTGCGGACCAGGTGGTCGATCAGTTCGGATCTGGACGGTGCGGCGGCAGAGGTGAATATGGGCATGCGGCCATTGTCACCCGTGGCCGTAACGCCCCGGCGGCCGTACCGGCGAACGGCCACGCGAGGATCACTCCTGTACGCGACGGACAAAAGAGGGCCCCGCCCTCTCAGATACGTCCAACGAGTGGGGCCTGCATGCCGCCTACGCTCGCCCCATGAGTACAGCGGAGCAGCCCGAACAGTCCCAGCAGTCCGCACAGCAGTCACGGCCCGAGCCGCTCGGACCTGTGGATTCCTCGCGCGTCCCGCGTTACGCGGGTCCCGCGACGTTCGCGCGGCTGCCCCGGCTCGACGAGGTCGGCGGCAGCACGGACGTAGCGATCGTCGGCGTCCCCTTCGACACAGGCGTCTCCTACCGTCCCGGCGCCCGCTTCGGGGGGAACGCGATCCGCGAGGCGTCCCGCCTGCTGCGCCCGTACAACCCGGCGCAGGAGGCCTCCCCCTTCGCACTCGCCCAGGTCGCAGACGCGGGCGACATCGCTGCGAACCCGTTCGACATCAACGAGGCCGTGGAGACCGTGCAGGAGGCCGCCGACGGGATCCTGGACAGCGGCGCGCGGATGATGACACTCGGCGGGGACCACACGATCGCCCTGCCGCTGCTGCGCTCGGTCGTCAGGAAGCACGGGCCGGTGGCACTCCTCCACTTCGACGCCCATCTCGACACCTGGGACACCTACTTCGGCGCCGCCTACACGCACGGCACCCCCTTCCGGCGGGCCTTCGAGGAAGGGCTGCTCGACTCCTCCGCCGTCTCGCACGTGGGTACGCGCGGTCCGCTCTACGGCAAGAAGGACCTGGACGACGACGCGAAGATGGGCTTCGGCATCGTCACCTCAGCGGACGTGATGCGGCGCGGCGTCGACGAGGTGACCGACCAGCTCAGGCAGCGGATCGGGGGGCGGCCCCTCTACATCTCGGTGGACATCGACGTCCTGGACCCGGCTCACGCGCCGGGCACCGGCACACCGGAAGCGGGCGGTCTCACGTCGCGCGAACTGCTGGAGATCATCCGCGGGCTCGACAGCTGTCACCTCGTATCGGCGGACCTGGTGGAGGTCGCACCGGCCTACGACCAGGCGGAGATCACCTCGGTCGCCGCCTCGCACACGGCGTACGAACTGACGACGGTCATGGCACGGCAGATCGCCGCGGGCAGGGCCGACGGATAGCTGAGCTGGTGTGACGGGTGGTGCAGCAGTCGCTTCGACAGATGGTTCGAGAGGCGCACATGGGACTGTTTCCAGCCGTATTGGAGACGGAGTGTATGCGCTTGCTTGCACACTGTGCGGATTTGTACCGTGCAGCAGCGGGGGAACGTGGCTGGTGAGAGCGCTGCGTGTGACAGTCGCCACACACAGTAAGCGGTAACTGTATGAAACTGGTTTAACACGCAACGTTACTGATTCTGGTCGGTGGGCGTGCATTCCGTGAAACTTCTCGGCAGACTCCGCTGTGCGGTCCCGGGATGGGGACGTCTCATGACGGCGACAGGGCCGGCCCTGTGGGGGGTGCCTACCTGTCAGCAATTCCATGGACGTTCCCGCCGGGACGGTCCGGGAGAGCCCCCCGCTCTCCCGGACCGTCCCGGTTGCAGATACCGCGCGACCAGCCGACTCCGTACGACGGGCAGCGCCATCCGGCAAGGCGAGCTGGCGTCTCAGGGGCGCCCGTCTCAGGGGCGCCCGGCGGTGAACGGTCCGCCGGTGCCGAAGGCCAGGGCGGCGAAGTGTTCGCCGATGCGGCTGTGTGCGGCGGCGTCCGGATGGAGCTGGTCGGGCAGCGGCAGCTCGGCGAAGTCCGTCTCGCCGTAGAGGTCGCGGCCGTCGAGGTGGTGCAGGTTCGGATCGTCGGCCGCCCGCTGCTTCACGATGCGGGCCAGCTCCTCCCGGATGATGTTGAGCGTCAGCTTTCCGCTTGCCCGCTCCGCGGGATCGCCCGTGGCCCTGAACCGGAGCTTTCCCTCGCTGAGAGCACTGAAGTCGAAAGCGCCGGGGCCGGGGGTGTCCTCGTGGATGGGGCACAGGATGGGCGAGACGACCAGCAGCGGAGTGGTGGGATGCCCCTCGCGGACGGTGTCGAGGAAGCCGTGCACAGCCGGAGTGAAGGCGCGCAGACGCATCAGGTCGGTGTTGACCAGATTGATGCCGATCTTGACGCTGATCAGGTCCGCGGGAGTGTCCCGCATGGCGCGGGCGGTGAACGGGTCGAGCAGGGCGCTGCCGCTCAGACCGAGGTTGATCAGCTCCACACCGCCGAGGGAGGCGGCCAGCGCCGGCCAAGTAGCGGTGGGGCTTGCGGCGTTGGAGCCGTGACTGATCGAACTGCCGTGGTGCAGCCACACCGTGCCCTCTTCCGGCACGGCCTCGACGGGTGCGTCGGTGCGCAGGGTGACGAGCTGGGTGATCTCGTTGTGCGGCAGCCAGATCTGGACGTCCTTCATGCCGTCGGGCAGACCGGGGAACCGGACCGTGCCGACCGGCCCTTGCCGGGTCTCCGCAGACCCGGTGGCCATGTCCACCCTCACGACGTTGCCGCCGGTCGCACTGGCCTGCCCGGCCAGGAGGCCGTCGACGAGCAGGTCGTACACGCCGTCCGGACGGGGCGGGGCGCCCTCGTAGGCCATCTTGGTGCGGAGTGTGTCCAGCTCGACGGCGGTGGCCCGGGTACGAAACACCAGCCGTACGCCCGAGGGCTGGGCCTCCGCCATGGCCAGCTGCCCGTCGGCGCACTGAGCGCGGGCCCGGGCAGGCAGGCGGTGCGGCAGCACCCCGTGCTCGGTGCGCTCCAACTCGAGCGCGCCGCGCAGAAGGTCCGCGGTGACGGGCGTGGTGATCCAGTCCGTCGCCCGGGGCGTGGCGGAGAAGCCGGGGAGCAGGTGGCCGAGCGGTTCGTCCTGAGGGTTCACCAGCTCAGCCTTTCAACCGGATACCTGATCCGCACATGATTTTCCGGCTCGCCTACCTCGCGGCCGAGACCGACGCCGGCACCGACGGCCCCGGCTCGGCACCCTCTGCCGTCGTGCAGACCAACCGCCCGTGACCGGGGGCAGACCTTTGTGCCTAGGTCGGAGGTCGTGACTTTGCTGCGCCGTTTTGCGGTGGGATGAAATACGCACGCCAGGACGTTGAGCCTTCGGCAGCAGCGGGTCGGGGGACTCCCACGTGCGCAGCGCGGTGGGGGACGGAGAGGCAGGGACACAGGGTGACGGGGACGGAGACGGCGACCGGGCCACAGGGCTGGGCGCGGCGGCTGGCGGGGTACTGCTGGAGGTACAAACGAGCTGTGGTGCTCGCGCTCGGCGCCTCCCTCGCGGGCATGGGCGTCATGGCGCTCGTACCGCTGCTCACCAAGGTGATCATCGACGACGTGGTGGTCGGCGGGAACGCGGGCATGGCCCTGTGGATCGGGCTGCTGATCGCCGCGGCGCTCGTCGTCTACGTCCTCACCTGGGCCCGCCGCTACTACGGCGGAAGGCTCGCCCTCGACGTGCAGCACGACCTGCGCACCGAGATGTACCGCGCGATCATCCGGCTCGACGGGCGCAGCCAGGACGAACTGTCGACCGGACAGGTCGTCGGCCGCGGCACCAGCGATCTGCAGCTGGTGCAGAGCCTGCTGTTCATGCTGCCCATGATGATCGGCAACGTGCTGCTGTTCGCCGTCGCCCTCGTGGTGATGATCGTGCTCTCCCCGCTCCTCACCGTCGTCTCGCTCGCCGTCTTCCCCGCCCTGTGGTGGATCGCCGACCTCAGCCGCACGCGGCTCTTCCCCGCGACGTGGTACGCACAGCAGCAGGCCGGGTCGGTCGCGTCCGTCGTCGACGGGGCGGTCACGGGCGTACGCGTGGTCAAGGGCTTCGGGCAGGAGCACCAGGAGAAGCGGAAGCTGCGCGACATCAGCCGTGAGCTGTTCGCCGCCCGTCTGCGCACGGTGCGCCTCAACTCCCGCTACACGCCCGCGCTGCAGTCGGTGCCCGCGCTCGGGCAGGTCGGCATGCTCGCGCTGGGCGGCTGGATGGCGACCGAGGGCCAGATCACGCTCGGCACATTCGTGGCCTTCTCCACCTACCTCGCCCAGCTCGTGGGGCCGGTACGGATGCTCGCCATGATGCTGACGGTCGGGCAGCAGGCGCGGGCAGGCGTCG
>DATMEI010000953.1:0-2724 GCA_035556995.1 Streptomyces sp. | reverse complement strand
CCGGGGGGACGTCCCGCAGCCGTACGCCTTCCCGCCGGGCCAGGCAGACTTCCCGGACGCGTTCGGCGAGCGAGTCGGCGGGGCCTTCGACGGGCCGGTTGTCCCCGGGTTCCGTACCGGCCGGTGGATCGGCGGGCTCGTCGGGCGGCGCGAACGCACGGTGGGCCCTGCGCCACCCGGCGGGGAACTCCGCGGGCTCACCCTGGCCTTCGTCCGTCCAGCGTGTGACGCCTTCGCCGGTTACCCGCAGCAGCTCGCAACGGCCGGGTGCCGCAGAGCCGAAGAGGGGCAACTCGCCTGCGGAAAAGGGGAGATGGGCATGTGCGGGATCGGCGGACGTGGTGCGGGGTCCGCCGCTCGGGCCGTGCAGTACGAAGTGCAGACGGCGGGCCGTGAGCCGGGCGAAGGTCTCGGCGTCCCGCAGCGGGCCGGGCCCGCCCGGTGCGTCGCCGGGCCGCTGACGTCCTTCGGCCGGCGGGTGGCGGAGCACGCCGATGCGCAGCCAGCCCTCGTCCTCGTACGTGCGCAGAGCCTCGGCGAACCACGTGGCCTGGTCGCGGCCCAGGAAGCCGTACTGGTCGTCGGCGCGGTGGCTGAAGGCGATGGAGGAGTTGAACCCGGCGACGACGGTGTGCAGTTCGGGCACGGGGAAGAGCGTCCAGGGCTGGTCGCTCTCGAAGACCGTGTCCAGGCCGTGGTAGAAGTCGCGGAACAGCCGTGTGTAGTGGCGCCACTTGGGCCAGTACGGAGGCTGAGGCGGCACCTCGTCGGCCTCGCAGGTGTGGAAATACCCCAAGCAGGCCGCCTGGCTGACGTCCTGTGTGCCCGGCACGACCACCACCCGCTGGGGCGGCAGGTCGAGCTGGGAACGCAGCCCGGTGAGGAAGCTGAGGGCCTGGTCGCACTCGCGGGGGCTGCCGGAGGCCGTCAAGTCGCCGCTGACCACGAGGAGATCGGGTGTGGGAGCGCCGGTGTCCTTCAGCTCGACCAGGTTGCTCCAGATCCTCCTGCGCAGTTCGTCGGGCTCACGGCCACGGCCGAAGTTGGGCCCCGCCACGTGCAGTACGGTCATGGCGCCCTGCGACTGCGCGGCGCCCGGCGACTGCGGATACTGCGGTGCGCGTGACGGGCGGCGGCGCCCCGGCCACCCCGCACGGCCCAGGGGGCGCTGCCCTCCGTCCGGCTGCCCCTCAGGCTCGCGGGGACCGGGCAGGCCCGCGGGGGACCCGCTGCCGCCGCCGGGGTAGCCGGGCCGCGCTCCGGGGCGTGCGTGCCCGTCGAGGGCCTGGCCGACCCGGGTGAGCAGCATGCTGCGTGCCGTACCCGCGTCGGGCACCCCCACGAGATCGACGTAGGTGATCGTGGCGAGCAGCCCCTCGATGGGGATGTCCTCGACGCGCACGGTGAGCAACTTCCGCTCGGGCGCCTCGGGTTCGGCCCGCAGAGCGGCCTGCCACTCCATGCGGCCGTACGTCGAACGCTCGTAGTGGCGTGAAAGCACCGCGATGACGGAGGCGGACTCACTGACGCCGCGGTCCATGAAGTCGATGAAGTTGGTGCCCGGGACGAAGTCCCAGGCCTGGATGGCCGTGCGGTAGCCGGCTTCCTCCAGCGTCCAGGCGATCCACGACGCCCATTGCTCGTCGGCCGGGGAGTAACTGATGAAGAAGTCCAAATCCCGTGCCTGCCCCACCAGTTCCCCGTCAGTGACCATGACGACATCTTAGGAGCCGATGCCCCAGGCCAGGGAGTATCGCGCCGGCCGACGCGCGCCCCTTCGCGCCCGCACCGCGTGTGGGATTCTGTCTGCTGTGCGAATCCTCAAGCGGCTTCATCCCCTGGACTGGCTGGCCGCCGGGCTCCTCCTCTGCGGACTGGCCCTCGTCGCCACAGGATTGCTCCCTGCCGGACCGGCCGGGGCCGCGATGACCCGTATCGGGCCGCTGCTGGTCTTCCTCGCCACGGTCATCGTGATGGCCGAACTGACAGGCAAGGCCGAGGTGTTCGACGCGGTCGCGTCATGGGTCGCCCGCGCCGGGAGGGGCAACTACCTGTACCTCTTCGGGCTGTGTGTGCTCTTCGCCTCGGTCATCACCATCACGCTGAACCTGGACACCACGGCCGTGCTGCTCACGCCGGTGATGCTCGCACTCGCCACACGGGTGGGCATCGCGGCCGTACCGCTCGCCATGACGACGGTCTGGCTGTCCAACACGGCGAGCCTGCTGCTGCCCGTGTCGAATCTGACGAACCTGCTGGCAGCGGACCGCGTCGCGCTCTCCCCCCTCGAGATGGCCGCCACCATGTGGGCGCCCCAACTGGCCTCCATCCTCGTGACGATGGCCTGCCTGTGGGGCTTCTACTGGCGCCGCGGCCGTCGCGGCGCCGGCTCCTACGTGCCGCCGGAACCACCGCGGCCCGCGGACCGCGTGCTCTTCCGCGTGTCTGCCCTCACCTGTACGGGCTTCCTGCTGGCGATTCTCGTCGCCGATGTTCCGTTGTGGTCGGCCTCGCTCACGGCGTCGCTGGTCGTCGTCGCCGCGTTCGCGCTGAGACGCCGGGAGGACCTGCAGCTGTCGCTGGTCCCGTGGCGGCTGCTGGTCCTGGTACCGGGGATGTTCCTGGTCGTGGAGACAGTGAACATCAACGGCCTGCACCACCTGCTGACTTCGGCGATCGGCCCCGACGGCGGTCTGCTCGGCATGCTCCGCTCGGCAGGCGTCG
>DATMEI010000952.1:0-4813 GCA_035556995.1 Streptomyces sp. | reverse complement strand
CGCGGATCAGATCGGGCTGGCTCAGGGCGTGGTCAAGGGGCTCGGCGTGCTGACCCCGCCCTCATGGCTCGGCGACCCGGACTGGGCGATGATCTCGATCGCCGCCGCGACGATCTGGTGGACGGTCGGCTTCAACTTCGTCATCTACCTGGCCGCGCTGCAGGAGATACCGCGCGACGTGTACGAGGCCGCCGCGATCGACGGCGCGGGGCCCTGGCAACGGCTGCGGCTCGTCGTCATCCCGATGCTGGGGCGTGCGACCACGCTGGTGGCGGTGCTCCAACTGGTCGCGTCGCTCAAGGTCTTCGACCAGATCTACATGATGACGAACGGCGGCCCGGACGACGCCACCCGGCCTTCGCTGCTGTACATCTTCCAGACCGGATTCACGGACGGCCGCGCAGGCTACGCCTCGACCGTCGCACTGCTTCTCTTCGTCATCATCCTGCTGATCTCGCTCGTCTGGTTCGCGCTGATCCGGCGCACCGAGAAGGAGGGCTGAGCACGATGGCGACACTCACCCCGGCGGCAGCACCCCGCACCACGGAGACGGCACCCTCCCGGTCCGGCCGGCATACCGACCACACCGACTCCGAGCGGCTGTTCAACCGGGTCGTGCTCGGCGTGCTCATCGCCCTGGCGCTGCTGTGGCTGGTCCCGATCGCGTGGGCCGTGGCCACGTCCCTGCGGCCGCCCAACGACATCGCGACCGATCCGACCTCGTGGCTCTCCGACAATCCGACGCTCTCCTCGTACCAGGAGATTCTCTCCGCGGGCCGTATCCAGTACTGGTACCTGAACAGCCTCATCACCTCGTCGCTGACGACGCTGCTGGCCGTGTGCACCACGTCCCTGGCGGCCTTCGCGCTGTCCCGGCTGAACTTCCGCTACCGGCGGCCGGTCTTCCTGCTCATCCTCGCCGGCGTCATGATCCCGCCCCAGCTGCTGATGATTCCGCACTTCCTGACACTGCAGGCAACGGGAATGCTCAACACATACTGGGCCGTCATCCTGCCGCAGGTGCCGAACGTCGTCTCGGTCTTCGTCTTCAAGCAGTTCTTCGACGGCATCCCCACCGAGCTCACCGACGCGGCGAGGGCGGACGGCGCGAGCTGGCTGCGGATCTACTGGCAGATCGTCATGCCGCTGTCCCGGCCCGCCATCTCCGCCGTGACGATCTTCGTCTTCGTCTGGTCCTGGAACAACTTCCTCTGGCCCCTGCTGGCCGTGACGGATCCGCAGATGATGACGCTGCCGGTCGGCCTGAACTCCGTACAGGACGCCTTCGGACTGCCGCAGGCCCAGCTGATGGCCTCCGCCGTGCTCGGTGCGCTGCCGCTGCTCACCGTCTTCCTCTTCTTCCAGCGGCGGATCGTCGAAGGCATCGCAGGCACCGGCCTGAAGTGACCGCGACCGCCGGCCCGCGACCGTGACGACAGCACCAAGAGAGGCACGCACCGCATGACCAACGAGCCCGCCGGCACCGCCCGCATCACCATCGACCCGGACTTCACCCTCGGCACCGTGGACCCCCGCCTGTACGGGACGTTCGTCGAGCACATGGGCCGCTGCGTGTACACGGGCATCTACGAGCCGGCCCACGCCAGCGCCGACGAACACGGATTCCGCGGCGACGTGTCCGGCCTCGTGCGGGAACTGGGCACCGGCCTGGTCCGCTACCCCGGCGGCAACTTCGTCTCCGGCTACCACTGGGAGGACGGCATCGGCCCGGCCGGGTCCCGCCCGCGCCGCCTCGACCTGGCCTGGCGCAGCATCGAGACGAACCAGGTCGGCACCGACGAGTTCCTCGGCTGGGCACGGCGGCAGGGCGTCGAGCCGATGATGGCCGTCAACCTCGGCACCCGGGGCATCGACGCGGCCCGCGCCCTGGTCGAGTACTGCAACGTTGCAAGCGGCACTGCCTGGTCGGATCTGCGCGTCAGGAACGGCACACGGGATCCCCACGGCGTACGGCTGTGGTGCCTCGGCAACGAGATGGACGGCCCGTGGCAGACCGGCCACACCACGGCCACCGAGTACGGACGGCTGGCGGCCGGGGCCGGCAAGGCGATGCACCAGGTCGACCCGTCCATCGAGCTGGTGGCGTGCGGCAGTTCCAACGCTGCAATGCCGACGTTCGGCGAGTGGGAGCGTGAGGTCCTTCAGCAGACCTACGACGAGGTCGACTACCTCTCCCTGCACGCCTACTACGAGGAGAAGGACGGCGACCGCGCCAGCTTCCTCGCCAGCGGCGCCCAGATGGACGCCTACATCTCGGACGTCGTCGCCACCGCCGACCACGTGCGGGCAGTACGCCGCGCACGCAAGCGGATGAAGCTCTCCTTCGACGAGTGGAACGTCTGGTACCAGTCCCGCTTCCCCGGCGAGCGCGCCCTGCCGCTGGAGGAGACACCTCGGCTGATCGAGGACACCTACAGCGTCACGGACGCGGCCGTCGTCGGCTCACTGCTGATGACTCTGCTGCGGCACGCCGACCGGGTTGCGATCGCCTGCCTCGCACAACTCGTCAACGTCATCGGCCCGATCCGCACCGAACCGGGCGGTGCCTCCTGGCGGCAGACCACCTTCCACCCCTTCGCGCTGACCGCCCGGTACGCACGCGGCACCGTGTTGCGTACGGAGGTGTCCGGGCCGGTCATCGAGACCCGGAAGCACGGGCCCGTACCGTCGCTGGACACGGCCGCAACGCTGGACGAGGAGACCGGCGCACTGACCGTCCTGGCGGTCAACCGCGACCAGGAGCACAACCTCGGGCTGCGAGCGGCGCTGCGCGGGCTCGCCTCCCCGTACCGCGTCGTCGAGCACCTCGTGATCGCCGACTCCGACCCGGACGCGGCGAACACGGAGGAGAAGCCGGACCGGGTCACGCCGCAGCCGGTACGCGACACCCGCGTCACCGGTGAAGGCGAACTGGAAGCCGTGCTGCCGCCCGTCTCCTGGAGCGTGATCCGGCTGGCTCCGGAGGACCGGAACGCCTGATACCGAAGCGGCGCCGCCCCTGTAGCCCGTGGCCACACGGGCGGCGTCCTTTATCAGGCGGCGACCCGCCGACGGGGTAGAGACGCGGGGACATACGAGTGACGTCACGTTCGGTTCGTGTGTGATTACGCTCAGGCATGGCATTACGTCACACATGACGCCTGAATCCCGCACCACCTCGAGACGCATCTTCCTTGGCGGGGTGCTCCTCGCGGGCGCCTGTGCCGCGAACCCCATGAGCGCCGCCGCACACGAGTCCGGTGCCGACGCGATAGGTGCCGCCCGGAGGGCTTCCCGTCACGGCGCGATACGCAGCCCGCGCTCCTACCGGCTGCAGCCGGAGGCCGGCAGAGCGTCAACCGGCCACCGCGCGAGCACTTCGGTCACCTACACGCTCGACTCCTCGGCCGGCCGACGAATAGCGCTGACCTTCGACGACGGTCCCGACCCCGTGTACACGCCCCAGGTGCTGGAGATACTGCGCCGTCACCGGGTGCCCGCGACGTTCTGCGTCCTCGGTGAGAACGCCGTCGTCTACCCCGGACTGCTGCGCGCCATCGCCGACGGCGGCCACCTGATAGCGAACCACTCCTGGAGTCACCCCGCGCTGCCCCGCCTGCGCGCCAGCGACGCCCGCAAGGAGCTGGCCCGCACCAGCGAGCTCATCGAGCAGGAAGTGGGCGCCCCACCGGTGTGGGCGCGCGCCCCCTACGGCTACTGGAACAAGGAGACGCTGGCGATATCCGCCGGCCTCGGCATGAGCCCGCTGGGCTGGTCCGTGGACACGGGGGACTGGGCGCAGCCCGGCGTCTCGGAGATCGTCTCGACCGTCATGGACAACGTGCAGCCCGGGTCGATCATCCTCTCCCACGACGGAGGCGCGGACGCGGCGCAGACCGTCGCCGCACTGCAGAACTACCTTCCCCAGCTGCTCGATTCAGGCTGGACGCCCGTGCTGCCGCCCGTCTCCGGTCCCTCCGGGGCGTCCGCCCGTACGGTCAGTGACCGCGTACGCCCTGCGGTCACGTGACGCCCGCAGAGGCGAGGCCCGGCAGACGTGACGCCGGGCCGGCCGGGCGGCGGGCCCTGACGTGACGAAGCCGGGCGGGCCGTGACGGCTCGCCCGGCGGACAGACAGACCGGACCGGACCGCCCGAGCCGGGCCTATGCGAAGAGGCCCGGCAGCGTCGCCTCGTGCGCGGCACGGATCTCGCTCAGCGGGATGCTGAACGAGCCCTGCACGTCGATCGCGTCCCCGTCCACGACACCCACGCGCGCGGCGGGCATGCCGCGCGCCGAGCACATGTCGTTGAAGCGGACCTCCTCGCTGCGCGGGACCGCGACCAGCGCACGCCCCTGTGACTCGGAGAAGAGGAAGACGAACGGCGACAGTCCGTCCGGTACGACCACGCGGGCACCCTTGCCGCCCTTCAGGCAGGACTCCGTGAGTGCCTGGATGAAGCCGCCGTCGCTCAGGTCGTGCGCCGCGTCGGCCATTCCGTCGCGTGATGCGGCGATCAGGATCTCCGCGAGCAGCTGTTCCCGCTCCAGGTCGACGGCCGGCGGCAGCCCGCCGAGATGACCGTGGGCGACCTGCGACCAGGCGGAGCCGCCCAGCTCCTCCCGGGTGTCCCCAAGCAGGTAGAGCAGGCTGCCCTCGTCGGCGAAGGCGATGGGCGTACGGCGGCTCACGTCGTCGATGACGCCGAGCACGCCGACCACCGGGGTGGGGTGGATCGCGGCGTCGCCCGTCTGGTTGTAGAGGGAGACGTTGCCGCCCGTCACCGGGGTGCCCAACTCGAGGCAGGCGTCG
>DATMEI010000951.1:0-6150 GCA_035556995.1 Streptomyces sp. | reverse complement strand
CCGAACTCGTCCCCGACACCGTGCTGGACGGAGCGCACTACGGCGGACTCACCCTGCGTGCCGCCTCGTTGCGCGGCGACTCCGCCCGCCACCGCGGGGCCCTTCGGCGTGACGCCCTGCTCACAGCCCGGTTCGGCTCGGGCGAGTCCGCGCTGCTGCTGGTCGCCGTCGCCGCCGGGGGCCGTGCCGCCACGGGCGGTCACCGGGCGGCACGCGAGATCTGCCATTCCATAGGCGGCGTCGTCGGCCGCAGCCATGCCCGCCTCGCCGAGGACATCCGCGCCGACCGCCGCGGTGAACTCATGTCCGGGCTGCAACGGCTGACGGACCGCTGTTACGGGAAGCTGCGTGCGCAAGCCGCGGCGCTCGGCGTCCAGCCGGAGGAGTACACGGCCGATCTGCGCTGCCTGTTGCTCTCTGCCGACCCGCGCTGCCGTACCCGTGTCTTCTTCGGCGCCGGAGCGGCCGGGCTCTTCCGGCTGCGCGCCGGTGTCTGGCAGGACATCGAAGCCGGCCCGGCCGCGGCGGACCCCGCCGGCTACCTCGACCCGGCGGAACTCGGTGACCTGGCCGCTCTCAGCGTGCCACCCGGCCAGCCGGTCCCGCCGATGCCACCACCGGAGCCGCGCCAGGAGCCCGAGCCGTTCCGGTTCTGCGCCACCGTGGCACAGCGGGGCGACACGCTGCTGCTCTGCAGCCCGGGGCTCGCCGCACCGCTGCGGGGAGAGCCCGACTTCGCACAGCAGCTGGCGCGTTCCTGGGCTGAGAAAGCCGAACCACCGGGCCTCGCCGCGTTCCTGGCCGATGTCCAGCTGCGTGTACGGGGTTACGCGGACGACCGTACGGCGGTGGCCGTCTGGGAAGGCTGACGCGGCCACGAAAAGGCAGCGGCCCGGTGCCTGTCCCGAGTCCCAACGGGAAGGCACCGGACCGGTGTTGAGGGGCCGGGGGTGTCGGAGGAGTCCAGGAATCAGCCGAACTGCCGCTCGATCTCGGCGAGTTTCTCCTCCAGGGAGTCGAGCCGTGGACTGGCCCCGCCGGAGGTGCTGTCCACGTCCATGCCGTCGCCTGCGGCACCAGACGCGGGCCGCGACCGGAGCGGCAGCATCCCGGGCGCGCTCTCGGCCGCCGCGGGCACCGCCTGAGCGGGGACAACCGGCGCCGCGGAGGCGGCAGTTGAGGCGATCTCCACGTCCACGTGCCTTCTGCCGCGGCTGCGGCCCCGCCCACGGTGCTGACGGTTGAGCGCCTTGACGCGGGCACGGTCGAGTTTCCCCTGCTCACGACGGCGGAGACGTTCCTGCTCCTGCTGCCGCCGTTCGTCCCGTACCTCCTCGACCGCCTCGTCGAGGGAACGTACGCCCTCCAGCAGCATCAGCGACCACGCACGGAACGTCTCGCGCGGTGCACGGAGCCACCGCACGACTCTGATCTGCGGCAACGGCCGTGGTACCAGGCCCTGTTCGCGCAGTGCCGCCCGCCGCGTCTGCTTGAGCGCACGGTCGAAGAGGATGGCCGCGGACAGCGACATCCCGGCGAAGAACTCCGGCGCCCCGGCATGGCCCGTACCGCGCGGTGCGTGAACCCAGTTGAACCAGGCAGCCGCCCCCGCGAACGCCCACACCAGCAGCCGCGATCCGAGCGAGGCGTCCCCGTGGCTGGCCTCGCGCACGGCGATCACCGCTGAGAACATCGCCGCACCGTCCAGTCCGAACGGCACCAGATACTCCCAGCCGCCGGACAGCTTCAGGTTCTGCCGTCCGAAGCCGACCAGGCCGTGGAAGGAGAGTGCGGCGGCCACCGCCGCACAGCAGAACAGCAGCAGGTACGCCGCAGTCGCATAGACGGTCTCCTTGCGTCGGCGCCGCTGCTCCATCAGTTCCCAGGAGTCCGCTTGCACGCCGTCCTCACCGGCCGCCTGCTTGCCGGGTCTGCGTCCCCGTGCCATCACCACCGCCGCCGCCAGGGCGCCGACGAGCAGCACGGCGCTCGCCATCACCCAGCTCAGCGGTATATCCGTCACTCTCATCGGAATGCCCCTTTGGCGCCCGGCGCGGGAAGGCCGGTCGGACCGGCAGCGCCGTGCTCGCGTCGGCTTGCTTCACTGTCGCCGAGCAACTTGGCACAGCGGACGCGGCATGTAGGGGAATTCAGTACAACTGACCGCCAACGGGGGGCAGTAGGCACCGACAGGGGCGTTGTGGGTCGAACTTCTCAGCGATCGGTGGACAGCCGCGCGATACGCTCCGCGTCGCACGTACGCGGACATGTGACGCAGGTGTCCTCGGGGCGCAGCGTGTAGTAGAGGCAGCAGCTCGCCCGGTCCCTCGTGGAGAGCAACTCGCCTCGGTTCCCGGTCAGTTCACGGAAGGCGGCGCCCTGCACGTAGGGGGTCGTGCCGCCCGGGAGCAGCTCCCCGGCCTCGCGCATCGCGCGCTTCTCCTCGCCGAGGAGGTGGCCCAGATACCAGAGCCCTTCGGTGATCTCGTCCGTCGCCATGCCCCACAGCGCCCGCCGCCCGCGCCGCATCCGGAGGCGGAAGCCGTCCAGGACGGGGGTGAGGTGTTCGGCGACGGCTGCACGTACCTCCGCACGCAGGGCTTCCTCGTCAGGTACGACGCGCGCGCCCGGGCTGTCCCGCGCAGGGTCGCCCGGCAGGCAGGCGAACTCCTCGATACGGACGGACAGTTCGCCGAGGGTCCGCTGGAAGGAGACAGCCTCCACAGGCACACGCGGCACACGCCGGTGCAGGAACCACGGGATGGTGACCAGCAGACAGACGGGCCAGGCGTAGCGGTGGAGACCGAAGCTCGCGACGACGTCGGGACGGGGCTGCCGGCCGTAGTCGCGCCGCACCTGTTCCTCGTCCCAGGCGAGGAAGGAATCAAGAACCCCTCCGCCCTCGGCCAGGCGGGTGGCCCGCACCCATCCGGCACCGGATTCCGGAGCACCGCCGGGGCCTGTCTCGCGCACGCGCAGCCCCGGAAACACCTCGGTCAGCCGCTTGTACGCCGGGGTGAACGGCGAGGCGGCAGCAGGCTCCGGAGGGGCGGGGGCGAACGTGGGCGTGGCCATGGGCGGAAGACCGATCGACGATCACTGGCAGGTTAGCCTTACCTTATCCGATGCCGCGGAGGTTTGATCTCGCGCCAGGTCCGCCTATGGTGCACAGCGAGACCTGGAGGGGCAGATGGAGCAGACCGGAGCGGATGCGCCCGAACAGGCTGGACGTACCGCACTCCACCCCCACCTTCCGCCTCAGCCGGCCTCCGCAGGGGAACAGCACCCCGCCGGGGCGGGCGAGTACGGGGGTGTACGGGGTGAGCACGTGCACAGTGAGCCTGCGCCACCGGTGCGGGCCGACGCACCGGGCATGGCGCGCGCGGCGAGCCGTCTGTGCCCGGACAGCTCGCCGAAGCAGCCGGAGCGCCATTCCGTACGCGCGCAGGTCCTGACCGCCCTGCGTGAGGCTCTGCTGTCCGGCGAACTCGTCCCCGGCGAGGTCTACTCCGCGCCCGCCCTGGCCGACCGGTTCGGCGTCTCGGCCACGCCCGTACGCGAGGCCATGCAGCGGCTCGTGTGCGAGGGAGCAGTGGAGACCGTGCCCAACCGCGGCTTCCGCATAGCGGTGTGCAGCGCCCGCGACCTTGCCGAACTGGCGGAGATAAGAGCTCTGTTGGAGATCCCGTCAGTGCTGGAGGCGGCACGGTCGATGCCGCCCGAGTGCTGGGAGATGCTGCGCCCCTACGCCGATTCGGCTCTCGTCACGGCCCAGGGCGGCGACCGTACCGCCTACGCGGAGGCCGACAGCACCTTCCACGGGGCGCTGCTGGAGCTGACGGGGAACCGCCAACTCGTAGCCGTGGCCGCGGACATACAGCGCCGGGCGCAGCGCCGTCCGGCACCTCTCGCCCCCTCCATGTGCACGGCGGAACTCCTCCAGGACGCCTACGGCCACTTCGAACTGCTGGATGCTCTGCGGATCCGCGACCTGACCACCGTCGAACGGCTGATGCGCGAACACGTCGCGTCCTGACGGGAGATGACGCGGGCGGGGCGGGCGGGCACGGTTCAGGCAGCGCAGCCCGTGCCCGCCGACTCCGTTCAGGCCGTGGGGAGTTGACCGGCCAGCCAGGTGGGAACCCCGTCCAGGAGACGGAACAGGCGGCCGGCCTCCTCGCGGAGCCTGGAGGCCTCCGGTTCCGGCTCCACGTCAGCGAGCGCCGTGAGCGCGGGAGCCATGCCGACCAGGAAGCCCAGTTCCTCACGGAGCCTCAGCGACTCGGCGAACCCGTGCCGTGCCTCGGCGAGTTCACCGTCCCGCAGGGCGAGCCCGGCCAGATGCCGCCAGGTGAAGGAGCACAGCAGCTCGTCGTCGAGCGCCGTCGCCGCGGCGTGTGCACGCCGGTACGCCGCCAGTGCCGACTGCGGTGTGTCGCTGAGATGCTCGGCGAGCAGCCCCCGCCGGTAGTCGAGCATCGCCCGTCCCCGAGCCGTGGGCGGCAGCAGGGCCGCCGCCCGCCCGAGAGCGGCGCGTGCCTCGTCGGACCGGTCGCGTACGCCCAGCACCGTTGCCGTGTACGCGAGTTGACCCCGCTCGCAGGCGGCTGCGCCGCGCTCCTCGTCGTCCTGCGCCAGCGCCTCCGCCGCACGCAGAGCCGCCTCCGCACCGGCCCAGCCGTCCGCGGTGAACATGCACTGTTCCACCAGCAGCGCGGCCCGTCGCAGGGCGGCGGCCGTCGAGGACTCCGCGTAGGGGTCCAGCAGCGCCGCCGCGTCCTCCCAGCAGCCGCGGGAGCGCAGGCGCCACACTGCGCGGTCCACCGGCGAGGCCGCGCCGAGCTGTTCCGACGGTGCGCCACCGCCGAAGACAGGTGACGGCTCGCCCCCTGGATCCAGCCGTACCGAACGAGACATGGCGGTTTCCGCCACAGTTGTCCTCCCAAGCGCGCCGTCGAGCTTCGAGCCGGATGTGAACGCATCTCAGCATGGAGTGCGGGACCCGGCCAAGGGTTACTGTGAATCAGTTCACAAAGTTTTACTCGATGCCGCTCATTGCCAAACAGGCGCCCCCCGCCCCGAGGTGTGCAGGCGCAGCCCCCCGGACGTTATGTCTTCTTCTGCGCGCGCTTCGCCTCCTGCTTGAAGGCGCGGACCCTCTCCAGGGACTCCTGGCCCGTGATGTCGGCCGCCGAACGGTGGGCGTCGCGTTCGCCGTAGGGGCCCGCCGCCTCCCGCCAGCCCTCCGGGGTCACGCCCATCTGCTTGCCGAGCAGGGCGAGGAAGATCTGCGACTTCTGCTTCCCGTAGCCGGGCAGGGCGTTGAGGCGGTCCAGCACCTCTTTGCCGGTGGCGGCGTCGCGCCACACGGCGCTCGCGTCACCGTCGTGGTGGTCGACCAGGTACTGGCACAACTGCTGTACCCGCTTGGCCATCGAGCCCGGATAGCGGTGCACGGCGGGCTTCTCCGACAGGAGCGCCGCGAACTCCTCCGGGTCGCGGGCGGCGATCGCGCGGGCGTCCAGATCGTCCTCACCCATGCGCTGCGCGATGGTGTAAGGGCCGGTGAACGCCCACTCCATGGGTACCTGCTGGTCCAGCAGCATGCCCGTCAGGGCGGCCAGCGGACTGCGGCTGAGCAACTCGTCGGCTTCCGGCTGCTGTGCGAGCCGAAGGGTGATGTCCATGCACCGATGATCGCCCTCTCGGCGCCGCATCGCACGCCTGCCGCCGCGTCCTTCACAGGGCGTGACCGGCCGGTGTCCTGAGCCAGGGCGTGACCGGCCGGTGTCCTGAGCCAGGGCGTGCCGGCTGCCGGGCGGCTCGGTCAGTCTCGGGGGAGTCATCAGGGGCGGCGGCCTGTGTGCTCTTCCCGCGGATCCCCGGCTCCCCCTTCACTTCTTCGCTGCGGTCTCGCCTGTCACGCCGTACGCCACACCCTAGCGACGTCGTCCCCGACGACTCATCGGTTCCGGAAGCCCGCGGGCGGGCAGTTGCGACGGCGTGTGCTCAGCGCCGGTACGTCATCGACTTGAAGGACTCTGTCTGCCGGCGGATTCCCGCTTCGGTGGGCAGCCGCTCGATCGAGCTGGCCCCGAAGAAGCCCACGACGCCCGAGGTGCGGGAGAGGACGTACTGCGCGTCCTCCGG
>DATMEI010000950.1:0-5202 GCA_035556995.1 Streptomyces sp. | reverse complement strand
GAGGCGGGCACCGGCAACATCGTCGAGGCCGTGCGCCACATGCGGCAGATCAAGGGCGAGATCGGCAAGCTCAAGGCGCTGGACAACCACGAGCTGTACGCCGCGGCCAAGGAGCTGCGCGCACCGTACGAGCTGGTGAAGGAGGTCGCCGAGCTGGGCAAGCTGCCCGTCGTGCTCTTCTCCGCCGGCGGTGTCGCGACTCCGGCCGACGCTGCTCTGATGCGTCAACTGGGCGCAGAAGGCGTCTTCGTGGGCTCCGGGATCTTCAAGTCCGGTGATCCGGCCAAGCGTGCTGCGTCCATCGTGAAGGCCACCACCTTCTACGACGACCCGAAGATCGTCGCCGACGCCTCGCGCGGTCTCGGAGAGGCAATGGTGGGCATCAACTGCGACACCCTGCCCGAGGGTGAGCGCTACGCGTCCCGCGGCTGGTAGCAGCAGCGGCGCGCGGATGCGGCGCGCCCCCGGTGACTGCGTGATCGCGTGCCCGGATGACTGCACGACCGCATGAAACAACACGCCTTACCCGCATGAGAGGCACCAGCCCGTGAGCACTCCCAACGTCGGCGTCCTCGCCCTCCAGGGCGATGTACGCGAGCACTTCGCCGCACTCGCCGCGGCCGGCGCCGAGGTGTGCGCCGTGCGGCGCCCGGAGGAACTCGCCGAGGTCGACGGCCTGGTCATCCCGGGCGGCGAATCGACCACGATCTCCAAACTGGCCATCGCCTTCGGCCTGATGGAGCCGCTGCGCGAGCGCGTACGCGCGGGCATGCCCGCCTACGGCTCGTGCGCGGGCATGATCATGCTCGCCGACAAGATCCTCGATCCGCGCTCGGATCAGGAGACCGTCGGCGGCATCGACATGATCGTGCGACGCAACGCCTTCGGACGGCAGAACGAGTCCTTCGAGGCGCCGCTCGACGTGAGCGGTGTCGACGGCGGTCCGGTCGACGGTGTCTTCATCAGGGCACCATGGGTGGAGTCGACCGGCGCACGGGCGGAGACGCTGGCGGCTTACGACGGCCACCCGGTCGCGGTCCGACAGGACAGGCTGCTGGCCACCTCCTTCCACCCCGAACTCACGGGCGACCACAGGGTGCACGGACTGTTCGTGGGAATGGTGCGCAACGTACTCGCGTGATCACCGTGCGCAGGCGGCCGGACCGGACTCCGTGAGACGCCGGTTCGGGGGAGCGGCCCGGGAACGCGGGGCGGTCAGCACGCTGAGTCGCTGACGGTAGGATCTCCGCGTTGGTTCATGTCGGTGACGTCGAAGGAGCGAGGCTGTGTCCGGCCACTCTAAGTGGGCAACCACCAAGCACAAGAAGGCCGTGATCGATGCCAAGCGCGGCAAACTCTTCGCCAAACTGATCAAGAACATCGAGGTCGCGTCCCGTACGGGCGGCGCCGACCCCGAGGGCAATCCGACGCTCTACGACGCCATCCAGAAGGCGAAGAAGAGCTCGGTCCCCAACAAGAACATCGACAGCGCGGTCAAGCGCGGTGCCGGTCTTGAAGCAGGCGGCGCCGACTACGAGACGATCATGTATGAGGGTTACGGACCCAACGGCGTGGCCGTGCTCATCGAGTGCCTCACCGACAACCGCAACCGCGCCGCCTCCGACGTACGCGTCGCCATGACCCGCAACGGCGGTTCCATGGCCGACCCGGGTTCCGTCTCCTACCTCTTCAACCGCAAGGGCGTCGTGATCGTCCCCAAGGGCGACGACGGGCTCTCCGAGGACGACGTGCTGGCAGCCGTGCTGGAGGCCGGAGCCGAGGAAGTCAACGACCTGGGCGAGAACTTCGAGGTCATCAGCGAAGCAACCGACCTGGTCGAGGTGCGTACGGCGCTGGTGGACTCCGGCATCGACTACGAGTCGGCAGACAACAGCTTCCTGCCCAGCGTGCAGGTGCAGCTGGAGGAGGAAGGGGCGCGCAAGATCTTCAAGTTGATCGACGCGCTCGAGGACAGCGACGACGTGCAGAACGTCTTCGCCAACTTCGATGTCACCGACGACGTCCTGGCGAAGGTCGACGCCTGACCGGACGTGCCGGCTCCCAACTGACGTCCACGTGACGTCCGTCTGACGTCTGTCTGACGCACTGTCGGGCGGGCATCGACACGCAGGACCCGCACGCGCGCCCGGCCTCGGCAGCGCAACCGCCTCCCCGATGAAACTGCTTCACGCGCCCGCTCCGGTACGGCCTCGCGCCGTTGTCGGTGCCGACCGATAACCTGCGGGAACTGTCGGAGGAGCCCGAAGCGCGAGACGAGGAGAACCGGTGTGCGTGTGCTCGGTGTTGACCCGGGGCTGACCCGCTGCGGGCTCGGCGTCGTCGAGGGTGCCGCGGGCCGGCCGCTCACGATGAAGGCGGTCGGCGTCGTGCGTACAGGGGCGGACGCGGAGATCGCAGAGCGCCTCGTCCTCATCGAGCAGGGCATGGAGGAGTGGCTGGACACCCACCGTCCCGAAGCCGTCGCCGTGGAGCGGGTGTTCAGCCAGCACAACGTCCGTACGGTGATGGGCACCGCACAGGCCAGCGCGGTCGCCATGCTCTGTGCCGCACGCCGCGGCCTGCCCGTCGCGCTGCACACGCCCAGCGAAGTCAAGGCGGCCGTCACAGGCACGGGGCGGGCGGAGAAGGCGCAGGTGGGCGCCATGGTCACGCGACTGCTGCGCCTCGACGCCCCACCGAAGCCCGCTGACGCCGCTGACGCTCTGGCGCTCGCCATCTGCCACATCTGGCGTGCTCCCGCGCAGCAGCGGCTCAACCGGCTCCAGCAGGCCCACGCCAAGCATGCCGCGGCGGGAAGCGCCGCACTCGCAAGTGCCGCCGCGGCGGCCGCCGATGCCTCCCACCGCGCCCCGAAAGGCACCACCCGATGATCGCCTTCGTCTCCGGCCCCGTTGCCGCCCTCGCCCCGGACTCCGCAGTGATCGAGGTCGGCGGAGTGGGCATGGCCGTGCAGTGCACGCCGGGCACACTGGCGCAGTTGCGCACGGGCCGGCACGCCAAGCTCGCCACCTCCCTCGTCGTACGGGAGGATTCCCTGACTCTCTACGGCTTCGAGGACGACGACGCGCGGCAGACCTTCGAGTTGCTGCAGACCGCGAGCGGTGTCGGCCCCCGCCTGGCTCAGGCCATGCTCGCCGTGCACTCTCCGGAGATGCTGCGCCTGGCGGTTGCGGAGGGCGACGAGAAGGCGCTGACCACTGTGCCGGGTATCGGCAAGAAGGGCGCGCAGAAGTTGCTGCTGGAGCTGAAGGACCGGCTGGGCGAGCCCGTGCCCCGGGGCAGTGCCCAACTCCCCGGGCAGAGCGCGGGTTCGGCGGCAGGCGGCGGCTGGCGCGGCCAACTGCACTCCGCGCTCGTCGGGTTGGGTTATGCCACCCGTGAGGCGGACGAGGCGGTCGCCGCCGTCGCCCCCCAGGCCGAGGCCGCAGCGTCATCCGGTGCGGAGCCGCCCGTACCGCAGTTGCTGCGCGCCGCCCTGCAGACGCTGAACCGGGCGCGGTGAGTTGCGCGGGACGCCCCTCGCAGGGCGTACGGAGCAGGCACATGCACACGCAGAGGCGGCAGAGGCGGGCGTCATGACCAGGGACGAATACACCGGCGACCCCGGCGGCGCGGCAGACGGCAGTGCCGACCGCCTCGTCGGCGCGGAGGCCGACACCGAGGAGAGCGCCGTCGAGGCGGCGCTGCGCCCGAAGGAACTGAGCGAATTCATCGGGCAGTCGAAGGTACGGGAGCAACTCGACCTCGTACTCAAGGCCGCGCGGCAGCGCAACGGGACAGCCGACCACGTCCTGCTGTCGGGCGCTCCGGGCCTGGGCAAGACGACCCTCTCGATGATCATCGCAGCCGAGATGGCGGCCCCGATCCGCATCACCTCGGGCCCTGCCATCCAGCACGCAGGCGACCTCGCCGCGATTCTCTCCTCCCTCCAGGAGGGCGAAGTGCTCTTCCTCGACGAGATCCACCGGATGTCGCGCCCGGCCGAGGAGATGCTCTACATGGCGATGGAGGACTACCGCGTCGACGTGATCGTCGGAAAAGGCCCTGGTGCCACGGCGATTCCGCTGGAACTGCCGTCCTTCACCCTCGTCGGGGCCACCACCCGCGCCGGACTGCTGCCCCCGCCGCTGCGCGACAGGTTCGGCTTCACCGCGCACATGGAGTTCTACGAGCCGCACGAACTGGAGCAGGTCATCCACCGCTCGGCCCGGCTGCTCGACGTCGACACCGATGCGGAGGGAGCCGCCGAGATCGCGGGACGCTCCCGCGGTACGCCCCGCATCGCCAACCGTCTGCTGCGCCGGGTGCGGGACTACGCCCAGGTCAAGGCCGACGGAGAGATCAACCGCGAGATCGCCTCCCGCGCTCTGGGTGTCTACGAGGTGGACGAGCGCGGCCTCGACCGGCTTGACCGTGCCGTACTCACCGCGCTGCTCAAGCTTTTCGGCGGCGGCCCCGTGGGTCTCTCCACGCTCTCCGTCGCGGTCGGTGAGGAGCGTGAGACCGTTGAGGAAGTGGCCGAGCCGTTCCTCGTACGCGAGGGGCTGCTCGCCCGTACACCGCGGGGCCGTATCGCCACACCTGCGGCCTGGGATCACCTGGGCATGGCACGGCCGCCGCAGAATCCGCCGCAACCACCGGGCGGAACGGGACAACAGGGGCTGTTCGGAGCGTGACGATGCGAATACTCGCGGACTCAGGAACCCCAGTGCCATGCTTGACGTTGTTCCATTGGCGAGGGCTCCCTTAGACTCCGCCGACGTCGTTCCTTACGGGCGGCGCGCCCACCCCGAAATCTTGGCCGCTGAGACGCGGTCGTGCGAAGGACATTCTTCCGCCGTGAATATCGTTACTCTCCTCCCCTTCATCGTGCTCATCGGGGCCATGTTCCTGATGACCCGGTCCGCAAAGAACAAGCAGCGTCAGGCCTCCCGGATGCGGGACTCGATGCAGCCCGGCACCGGCGTCCGGACCATCGGTGGCATGTACGCCACCGTCAAGGAGATCCGCGATGACACGGTCCTCCTTGAGATTGCTCCCGGTACGCACGCGCTCTTCGCCAAGAACGCCGTGGGCGCCGTCCTGGAGTCCGAGGAGTTCGACCGGATCGTGAACGCCGCGCCGGACGACCTCAAGGTCTCGGAGACCGTCGTCCCGGACGACGCCTCGTCGCTGACCTCG
>DATMEI010000949.1:0-2781 GCA_035556995.1 Streptomyces sp. | reverse complement strand
CTCGCCGCGGCGGATGCGCTCCAGGGAGAACGCGGTCGCCTTCTCGGGCGACAGGATGTCGATCTGCAGGCCCGCGGTGTCGTGCTCGGCCAGGTACACGTTGACCTTCTCGATCAGCTGCGCGTCGTGCGCGCGGCCCTCGTCGAGCCAGAACACGGCCGGGTCGCCGGTCGCGCGGGCGCGGGTCACGGCGAGCTTGACCCAGTCACGGATCGGCGCGTCCTTGGTCTGGCACATGCGGAAGATGTCGCCGGCGCTCACGTCCTGCTCGAGCACGACGGCACCGCTGCCGTCGAGGACCCGCACGGTTCCGGTGACGGGGACCTCGAAGGTCTTGTCGTGGCTGCCGTACTCCTCGGCCTTCTGCGCCATCAGGCCGACGTTGGGCACCGAGCCCATCGTGGACGGGTCGAAGGCGCCGTTCGCGCGGCAGTCGTCGATGACGACCTGGTAGATGCCTGCGTAGCTGCTGTCGGGGATGACGGCGAGGGTGTCGTCCTCCTCGTCGTTCGCGTTCCACATGTGGCCGGAGGTACGGATCATCGCCGGCATGGAGGCGTCGACGATGACGTCGCTCGGCACGTGCAGGTTGGTGATGCCCCGGTGGGAGTCGACCATCGCCAGCTGAGGGCCCTCTTCGAGTTCGGCCTCGAAGGACGCCTTGATCTTCGCGCCTTCGGGCAGTGACTCCAGGCCCTTGAAGATGCCGCCGAGACCGTCGTTGGGGGACAGGCCGGCCCCTGCGAGAGCCTCGCCGTACTCCGCGAACGTCCTCGGGAAGAAGGCACGTACCGCGTGACCGAAGATGATCGGGTCGGAGACCTTCATCATGGTGGCTTTCAAGTGCACGGAGAACAGCACGTCTTCGGCCTTGGCCCGCGCGACCTGCGCCTTGAGGAAGTCACGCAGAGCCGCGACGCGCATGACGGAGGCGTCGACGACCTCTCCCGCGAGCACCGGCACCGACTCACGCAGAACGGTGACGCTGCCGTCGTCCCCTGTCAGCTCGATGCGCAGCGCGCCGTCCTCGGGAACGACCACGGACTTCTCGGTGGAGCGGAAGTCGTCGCTGTCCATGTGCGCGACGTTCGTCTTGGATTCGGCCGTCCAGGCGCCCATGCGGTGCGGGTACGACTTGGCGTAGTTCTTGACCGAGGCGGGGGCGCGGCGGTCGGAGTTGCCCTCGCGCAGGACAGGGTTGACGGCGCTGCCCTTGACCTTGTCGTAGCGTGCGCGGACGTCCCTCTCCTCGTCGGTCTTCGGGTCGTCCGGGTAGTCCGGCAGCGCGTAGCCCTGCTGCTGCAGCTCGGCGATCGCGGCCTTCAGCTGCGGGGTCGAAGCCGAGATGTTCGGCAGCTTGATGATGTTCGCCTCGGGCGTCTTCGCCAGCTTGCCGAGGTAGGCCAGCTCGTCGTCGATGCGCTGGTCCTCCTCGAGACGCTCGGGGAAGCCGGAGATGATCCGCGCAGCCAGGGAGATGTCACGGCTTTCGACCTTGACTCCGGCCGTCGAACCGTAGGCCCGGATCACAGGCAGGAACGAGTACGTGGCCAGGGCCGGCGCCTCGTCGGTTTGCGTATAGATGATGGTCGAGTCAGTCACCGATACTCCGCTCACGTCTACATCGTCTCGATATCAAGATATCTCGTGGCCGGGCGTCCTGGACACCGCCCCCTGCGTCGAGTGCCGGTTCGAAGCCTGACGCTGACTGCCGAGTCCCCCGGGGGGAGCGCTCCACTGCGGACATCGCGCGCGGCGTACGAACAGGGTGCCGCCGACAGAAGCAGCCGTCAGGGCGTGGCCGGCATGGCCGGCCGGACCGAGCGCCACCTGCGAAGAGTCGCACACACCTGAGACTCGTGTGCAGGCTTCGCCGAGAGCCGCAACGCGCCGGAATCCGGGCAGCGGACCGCTCCGGTGGCCGCCACCGGCATGGGGGCACCCCCGCCGAGGACGCGGACTGGAGGGCGATCGCCGGACTGTACGGCGGCTGATGACGCTGCCGCCGTCACCGGTGGTGGAGCCGAAGTGGGCTGTCGTCGTCCCGATGCCGGACGGGCCCGCCGCCGGATTGAGAGCGGTGGACGCCCTGACGGACGAACCGGCCCTGAAGGACTACCACTTGCTGCCGGACGTCCGGGGGGATCTGCTGGAGCGGTTGAGGCGGGGAGAGGAGGCGCGTGCCGAAGCCGTAACCGTGCGAGCCCGGCTGTGCACGCTCGTCCTGCCGAAGTGCCCAGTGGCAGCACGCAGTTATAGGCCCGCTGGACACCCCGGGGCAAACCGGGGCTTTCCACGCGACTGTGACAAACATCTCAAAGCGGCCCAGCGAGCAGATTTCTGAACCAGTTGAGAGGTCGCGTCGAAACCTGATCGCCGGCAGGCCGTTCAGGGGGTCAGAGCTTGTCCATCGACGTGTACGGGCTGGAGATCCGGGCCTGGCGGGAACCGAAGTCGACGAGCATCGCGATCCCCTCCTCGACTCCGATGATCCTTCCGAGGCCGTACTGGTCGTGTGAGACCCGGTCTCCCAGGGCGAAGTGCTTGGCCAGCGGGGCGACGGGGGTCTTGAAGGGGCTGGTGGGCAGGTGGCGCCGGGGCGCGGAGGGCTTCGTCATCGTAAGACCAGTATGCGCCGCAGCGCCCTGAACGGCCAGGCCGGGGGAGCCATGGCGATTCGACACAGCTCTTACCAGCGGCAACTCTCCGTGTCCGCCGGGCGCGTTCCCGTCGGACTCCGAAGAGACATGATCAACTTCCGTCGGGCGGGGCATCCGCGGT
>DATMEI010000948.1:0-14238 GCA_035556995.1 Streptomyces sp. | reverse complement strand
CGTCAACTTCTTGTAGGCGTCCCCGATGACGAGATCGACGTCGTCGCCCTTGCGCTCGTCGAAGCGGGTGTCGACGTCCTTGAGCTGGGTGCTCAGCACCTTCAGGCGGGCGACGCCGTCCTCGCCGGGTGCGCCCAGCACTACGCCCGCGGTCTTGACCTTCTTCTTGAACTCGTCCGGTGCGTTGGCCACCTCGCCGATCCTGAAGCCGCGCTCCTTCAGCTCGTCGGCCGTGGACTTGGCGAGGCCGCTACGGTCGGTCGAGTTGAGGACGTTGACCTTGATGGTGTCCGTCTCGGGGAGCTTCACGGGCTTGCCGGGCTTGCCGGTCTCGGCGCCCGGCTCCTGCTTGTCCTTCTCCTCCGTCGTCTGCGCCTTCGCGTCGGTGGTGCACCCCTTGCCCTTGCCCCTGGCGTGATCACTGGAGGCCTTGGCGGAACTTTCACCCGAGAAGATGTCGATGAGTTGGAGCGTCCCCCATCCGCCGAGGCTGAGGGCGCAGACGGTTGCGATGGAGGCGAGCACGATCCTGCGACGGTTGCGTGGGCGGCGCATGCGGGGATAGCGATTTCCCGTGATTCGGTACTTTCCGCCCATGCCGGGGGGAGTCAGCATGCTCATGGGCGCAGCGTAATGCTGTATGAACGCAATGCCTACTAGATGATCAGTGATTATGGCGTGCCGACCTGAAAGGCCTAGGCCCCGGTCCGGGCCCGTTCCGGGCCGTGAAGAGTCCGCCGGCGCAGGTGCCGGAGCGTCAGTCCAGTTCCAACACGCGTGCGTGCAGCACCTGTCGCTGTTGCAGAGCTGCCCGTACGGCGCGGTGCAGCCCGTCCTCGAGGTAGAGGTCGCCGCTCCACTTCACGACGTGGGCGAACAGGTCCCCGTAGAAGGTGGAGTCCTCGGCCAGCAGAGTCTCGAGATCGAGCTGGCCCTTCGTGGTGACGAGCTGGTCAAGGCGCACCGGGCGTGGGGCGACATCCGCCCACTGGCGGGTGCTTTCCCGGCCGTGGTCGGGGTACGGCCGCCCGTTTCCGATTCGCTTGAAGATCACACGGAAAGCCTACCGGGCCAGCGGCTCCGGGCGCAGCTTCCTGTGGCTCTTACGGGGGGCCGGGTCGCGGCTGGTCGCCGGGCCGGGCGGGGACTGCCGGGCGTGTTCGGCGAAGCGGTTTCCTCGGCGTGCGTTTCGCGTTGAGGGTGTGCGCCGCCGGCGCCCGCGCCGCGCGAAGGGTGGCGATGTAGCGCGCGGGGGCGGGCACCGGCGTTGCCGCGACGCCGATTCGACGTCGACGGCGCGGGTTTGCTGCCGGGTCAGGCCAAGCCGGGGTCACGCCCGGTCGAGCCTGGTCAGGTCAGGGGAGGTCGCTCACGTCACGGGAGTAGCGACCGACGGCGTCGGCCATCACCTTGATGTTCAGATCGAAGGCCTTCTTGTCGATGTTGCCCAGGTCATCGCACTTCTGGTGGTAGCAGCCGTCGTACGCGGCATCCGCCTCGCCGCCCCACAGCTTCTGTTCCTCGGCGGACTTGATGCCCTCGGCGCCGGTCTTCGAGCCGCCCGAGGGTATGCCCGCCTCGATGAAGGGGCCGTAGTCGGAGCGTCCGTCGAAGTCGGCGCCGCGGGCCTCCTCGCCGCGGGAGGCGAGGAAGTCGACGATGCCGCGCTCCAGTTGGGCCGAACCCTCGGGACCGGGTCCGGAGCCCTCGCCGTCGGAGTCGTCACCGTCGTAGACGAACAGGCCGTAGTTGGGGGAGGCGATCATGTCGAAGTTGAGGTAGAGCGCGATCTTGTCGCGCTCGGTCTGGGAGAGCTCGGAGACGTAGTGGTCCGAGCCCTGCAGGCCGACTTCCTCCGCCGTCCACAGCGCGAAGCGCACCTTGTTGCCGTCGTTGTGCCTGGTGCCGCCGGATGCCGCGAACTGCAGTGCCGTTTCCAGGATTCCGGACGAGCCCGATGCGTTGTCGTTCATGCCGGGGCCGTCGCTGACGGAGTCGAGGTGGGCGCCGAGCATCACCACGTTGTCCGGGTCGCCGCCGCGGGTCTCGGCGATGACGTTGGGCGTGCTGCGCTCCTCCTGCAGCTCGCGCAGCTCCACGTTCACGGTGACCTCGCCGGACTCCGCTTCGGCCGCGAGCGCCTCGCCGTCCTCCTTGCTGATGCCGCCCGTGGGGATGCGTCCGCTGGAGGGGTCTCCGAGGGTGCCGCTCAGTTCGCCGTCCTCGTTGTTGTAGATCACCGCGGCGACCGCGCCCGCGTCGGCCGCTGCCGCCTGCTTCTCCGCGAAGGTGCAGCCGCCGCGCTGGATCAGGGCGATACGGGCGTCGAAGTCGCCGGAGTCGTAGTCCTTCGCCGTGCAGCCCGTGGTGCCGTCCTCGTCCACGGGGACCGGGGTCACGGCGGCGTCCGTGCCGCCCTCGGGGGTGCTTTTCGTGTACGTCATCACCTTGACGGGGACGTCGCGTTCCTCGGGCGTACGGACAGTGAGCTTCTCGGCGAGGGTCTCGCGGTAGATGAAGTCGAAGTTCTGGTACGTGACTTCGTAGCCCGCGGCCTTCAGCAACGCGCCCGCGTACTTCGCGGAGAGTTCGTGGCCTCGTGACCCGGCGGCCCGGTTCCCCTCTCCGGCGTGGGCGATGGCCTGGAAGGCCTTCATGTGCCTCATGGCGCCTGCGGCGCCCGTGCGGCGGACCAGCTTCTTCGCGAGCCGTTCGCCTTCCTTCGCGGCATCGCCGGAGGCCTTCGAAGAAGAGGTCTGGGATATGGATGTGTCCGCCGGTGCGGCTGCGGCGGGCGACGCGGCGGCAGAGACGAGCAGAGGAGTGGCCAGTACGGCCGCGGCCAGGGCGGCGAGCGGGCGGCGTCCTCGCGCTCTTCGGGCTGCGCCTCGCGCTCTTCGGGCTGCGCCTCGCGCAGAGGGTTCGGTCGTTGGAGCCTGTACGTGCACTGTCGGGGTCCTTCCGGTGCGTACGGTGGCGACGGCACTGTTCGGCCTGATGTGCTCCGTGTCCGGGTTACGGACGCGCGCGTACCGAAAGCTAGCGGCCCGTGAGCCCGCTGGGAACGTGTGTGCCGCAGTTGAGACCTGACGCCGCCCAAGACGTGTGTCCCAAGACGTGAGGCCCGGACCTGAGTTGGTCCGAGCCTCGTTGTGCGTGCGGGCAGTCCGGCCCCGAAGTGCCGTGGCGCGTACGGCCGTTACTTGCTCGCCTCTCTGTGGCGGGCCGCTGCGGCGGGGTCCTGCCGGAAGGCCCACGGCATCTTCGGCTCCATGGCGAAGCGGAACGCACGCCGCACCGGCGGCGTGCACAGCACGGTGATGAGCGCCGCGGCCATGCACGTCACCGCGACGGCGCCGAGGGGCGTGTGCAGCCAGCCTGCTTCGTACCAGTCCCCGAAACGCGAGCCCTTGGCGAAGAAGCCGTGCAGCAGATAGCCGTAGAGCGTGCCGGCGCCCAGAGCGGTGAACCACATGTGGCGGCCGGGGACCCAGGCCAGGAAGCACGCGGTGAGCACCATCGAGCAGCCGAAGAGCGCGAACGTCATGATGACGCCGATCCACCACGGAGCGCCCATCTCCTGTGCGCTGTCGCGGTGGTAGAACCACTCGGCGTTCATCCGCTCCACGGCCCAGTACGCGACGACCAGCGAGACCACGATCACGGGGATCGAGAGCAGCCGCGCAGAGCGGCGGCGTACGAGGTCGAAGTGATCGGGCTTGAGGAAGAGCCCGATGACGAAGAACGGGAGGAACTGCAGTACGCGTTGGAGGTCGAGGTCGTCGCCGATGTCGGGGGAGACGGAGGCGAGTACGGCGACGGCGAGGGAGAGCGCGACGGGCCAGCGCACCAGCTTCCACAGGGGTGCCGTCAGCCGCCAGAGGAACAACGCCCCCAGGAACCACGTCAGATACCACGGGTCGAGCAGGCTGATCGGCTGGTTCGGGTCGTCGTCGGCCCAGCGTTTGAAGAAGGTGTAGACGACCTCGAACAGCACGTAGGGCACGGCGATGCCGGTCACAAGGCGCTTGAGCTGGTGCGGCGTGCCCTGGAAGCTGCGCGAGAAGTAGCCGGAGATGACCATGAACGCCGGCATGTGGAAGGTGTAGACGAAGATGTAGAGGGCGCCCGCGGCACGCGATCCGTCCCTCAGCGGCTCCCACGAGTGACCCAGCGCGACCAGCACGATGGCCAGGTACTTGGCGTTGTCGAAGAAGGGGTCGCGCTGCTTCTCCTTGCCGGCCTTCGCCGGCGCAGCGCGCGGGCTGTCGGAGTCGGCCGGCGGCTTTGTGACCGGCTGTGCGGGAGGCGCTGCCGGGGGGAGCGGAGCGCGAGTCGAATGGGAGTTCTCCAGCTGCTGTCTCACCGGACCTCCAGGGAAGGCCGTGACGGACAGGCTGCCTGAGCAGAAAGGGGGGAGGGGGAGGGCATCGGGATCACTGTAATAGCGCCCTTGGAGTGCGCAAACTCGCCCTGTTTCGCGGCGTGGTGACGTAGCGACAGGTCAGACGCCTGTGCGTTCGGGTACGCGTTCGGGTACGCGCAGGGGTCGCCGCGTGTGCAAGGTGACGGGCCGTGAGGTGTGGCCCGGCACGAGGGGCGGGCGAGGTGCCCGTCGCGGCGGTCGGGGCGCTCGGGGCGCTCGGGTCTCGTCCTGGTCGTGGACCGGGTCTGTGCCCGTACGGTGCGTGCGTGTGTTCGTCGCGCTCTTCGGGGTGTCATGCCTCACGGGTTCCCCGCGTTGGCCGGTTCCCCGCCCCGTCGCAGGGTCGAATTCATCACTATCGACCTGTTCCGGGCCGCATACGCCTCGCCCTGCGCAGGCGGCCCGGCACCCCCCGGCTCCCCGGTTGCCTCGTGTGGCTCAGGCGGCCACCGCGCCGCTCTGCCCGTCCGACGGCACGTCAGTGCCCAGCTCTGCCCGTGCGTCGTCGACCATCCGGCGTGCGTGCCGCAGTCCGATCGCCTCCAGGGCGCCGTGCAGTTCGTCGAGGTCCGCGGACGTACGGGCCGGATCACGGCCGAGCCGTGCGAGCGACTTGACCAGGCCGAGCCGGGACAGCGCCTCGCCTCTCGGCTCACCGAGGGCCCGGAACTCCGCGAGCGCCTGCTCGTACAGCTTTCGGGCCTCGGGGTAACGACGGGCGCGGAAGAGCACGTTGGCGCGCATCTTGTGGTTGTAGGCCAGCGCTCCGGCGAGGTTCATGGCGCTGCAGAGTGCGGCCGCCTCGGTGAGCAGGGTGAGCGAGCGTTCCGTGTCGCCGTCGCGTACGGAGATGATGTCGGCCATGCCGCGCAGCGCCCAGGCCCGGCCGCGCCGGTCGTCGGCCTGCTCGGCGATCTCGGCGGCCTCCTCGAACATCGCGAGCGCCGAGTCGTAGGCGCCTGTGTTGCGGCGCATCTGTGCGATGCCTTCGAGCGCCCACACCGTGTGGCGGGCCTCGCCGCGGCCGCGTGCCTCGGCGAGCAGCTGTTCGTGCAGCGCGTCGACGGCCTCGTAATCGCCCTGGATGCGGCCGGTCTCCGCCAGTCCGGCGAGCGCGTAGCCGCGCGCCAGTATGTCGCCGTCGCGTTCGCCCAGTTCGGCCGCGAGGGCGAGCAGCCGGCGGGCAAGCGGCATCGCGCCGCGCTGACGGGCGAGCGTGCCTCCGCTCCAGGCTGCCCATGCCATCGCTCCGGAGTCCTCCGCGCTGCGGGCGGCGCGATAGCTCGCCTTCCACGCCCGGTCGGCCTCGTCGACGTTCCCGAGCCGGCGGTTCGCCTCGGCGACGGCCAGCCCGCACCGGGCTGCTTCGCGCGCTGTTCCGGCCTGCTCTGCCGCACGCAACTGCTCGGTCCCACGGGCCAGTACGTCGGCCAGTGAGGAGTTGACCGACAGCGAATCGAGAGCGCCCTGGTACTCGGGCGCGAATGCCTTGCCGTACATGCCCTGCCTTTCCGCGGTCCTGTGGGGGCTGATCACCCGGGCGACTATACACAGCATGTATACACCTCGTGTATAGATTCCTGTGAGAGGCGGCGGAAGGTGATCGTCGCGGCTTCGACTCCCCGGCGTGGCAGTGCAGTTGGGGACGTACGTGCGAGAGCGGGGCGGGCGGTTGTATGACTGTTTTGCGCGGCGGATACCGCCTTGCGGCCTCGGGTAGTGCTGAGCCGACCGGGGTGGGGCGGCACCGCGTCAGGGGGAGACGGTACGCATGTACGTGACTGCTGCCGCGCCACAACTGCCGTGCCGCAGAAGAGACTTGGGAAAGGCCGGGCAGCAGTGACAGTGAAAGAGCCCTTCGAACTGCCGGACTTCTACATGCCGTATCCCGCGCGCCTCAATCCGCATCTGCGGGAGGCCCGCGAGCACTCCACGAGCTGGGCCCGCGGCATGGGGATGCTGGAGGGCTCCGGCATCTGGGAGGAACGCGACCTCGAAGCCCACGACTACGCCCTGCTGTGCGCCTTCACCCATCCCGACGCCTCAGCCGCGGATCTCTCACTCGTCACCGACTGGTACGTGTGGGTCTTCTTCTTCGACGACCACTTCCTGGAGACCTTCAAGCGCTCGCAGGACCGGAAGGGCGGCAAGGAGTACCTGGACAGGCTCCCCGCGTTCATGCCGATGGACACGGGCACGGAAGTCCCCGAGCCGGTGAACCCGGTCGAGGCGGGTCTGGCCGACCTGTGGGCCCGTACGGTGCCGCGCATGTCGGCGCACTGGCGGGCCCGGTTCGCGGAGAGCACCGCGAACCTGCTCGACGAATCCCTCTGGGAACTGTCCAACATCAACGCCCACCGCATCCCCAACCCCGTCGAGTACATCGAGATGCGGCGCAAGGTCGGCGGCGCCCCCTGGTCCGCCGGTCTGGTGGAGTACGTGGCGGGCGCCGAGGTCCCCGCGCCGATCGCCGCGTCCCGGCCCATGAGCGTCCTGCGGGACGCCTTCTCCGACGGTGTGCATCTGCGCAACGACCTCTTCTCCTACCAGCGGGAGGTCGAGGACGAGGGGGAGAACAGCAACGGCGTCCTCGTCCTGGAGACGTTCCTGCAGTGCACGACGCAGGAGGCGGCGGAGGCCGTCAACGACCTGCTGACCTCGCGGCTCCAGCAGTTCGAGAACACCGCGCTCACGGAGCTCGCTCCGCTCTTCGCCGAGGAGGGCCTCGATCCGCACGCGTGCGCGGACGTGCTGGCGTACGTCAAGGGGCTGCAGGACTGGCAGTCGGGCGGGCACGAATGGCACATGCGCTCCAGCCGCTACATGAACGAGGGAGCCCGGCAGGCCGACGGAAGCGGGGATGCAGGCGCGGGCGCGGGTGCCGGCGCGGGCAGGGGTACGGGCGTGCCGGTGGGGCCGCCGGTGGGGCTGCGTCCCACCGGACTCGGGTCGTCCGCCGCCTGCATCGGGCGGGGCGGGCCGACGACCGTACGCGCCGAGTCGGCCCGTGCCCGCAGCTTCACCCACGTCCCGTACGCGCGGGTGGGTCCGTCAAGGCTGCCGGACTTCCGCATGCCGTTCACGACCCGTCTCAGCCCGCACCTGGAGACGGCCCGCCGCAACGTCGTGGACTGGGCACACCGCATGGGCATTCTCCAGCCGCAGCCGGGTGTTCCGCTCTCGCACGTATGGGACGAGCGCAGGCTCCTCGACATCGACCTGCCGCTGTGCGCCGCGGGCATCCATCCCGACGCCTCTCCTGACGAACTCGACCTCAGCTCGGGCTGGTTGGCCTGGGGCACGTACGGAGACGACTACTACCCGGCGGTCTACGGGCACGCCCGCGACCTGGCGGGAGCGAAGGCGGCGACCGACCGGCTCCCTGCCTTCATGCCCGTCGAGGGCACCGCGACCGGAACCCCGCCGCCCGCCAGCGCGTTGGAGCGCGGCCTTGCCGACCTGTGGGCACGTACAGCAGGGCCGATGACTCTGGACGCGCGTCGTGCCCTGCGTAAGTCCATCGAGGACATGACGGACAGCTGGCTGTGGGAGCTCGCGAACCAGGCGCAGAACCGCATCCCCGACCCCGTCGACTACATCGAGATGCGCCGGCTGACCTTCGGCTCCGATCTCACGATGAGCCTGTGCCGCCTGGCGCACGGAGAGCTGATCCCGCCGGAGATCTACCGGAGCGGGCCCATGCGGGCGCTGGAGAACGCCGCATCCGACTACGCCGCCCTGACCAACGACGTCTTCTCCTACCAGAAGGAGATCGAGTACGAGGGCGAGGTGCACAACGGCATCCTCGTCGTGCAGAACTTCTTCGACATCGGCTACCCGGCCGCCCTCGACGCCGTACACGATCTGATGACGTCGCGCATGCGCCAGTTCCAGCATGTCGTCGCCAACGAACTCCCCGTCCTCTGCGACGACTTCGACCTGGGGCCCGAGGCACGCCGTGGCCTCGACGCTTACGTCCAGGACCTGGAGAACTGGCTCGCGGGCATCCTGATCTGGCACAGGGGATGCCGCCGCTACAGGGAGGAAGACCTGCGGCGCGACAGCGGCGCGCAGCGGCGCCGCATCGACGTCCCTACGGGGCTGGGCACTTCGGCGGCGCGGATCCCCTTGCTGTCGGGGTGGCCCGGGGCGTAAGGGCGGCACCGGCGTCGGCGCGCAGCCTGTCGGCAGCGGACACGGAGCGGTGGGCTCTCCCGCCCCCACAGCTCGGGAGAGTCCACCACTTCTCGTCCGGCCGTCTCTCGTCCGGCCGTCCCCGCAGCCGTCAGCTCGCGCTGCTCTTGCTCTCCTCACCCTCCTTCTTCTCCTCCTTCTGCTCCGCGCACCAGGCCCGCACCTTGGCCAGGCCCTTCTCGCGGTCCTCAAGCCTGGGCCCGAGCGCCTTACGGTCGTCGAGGCGGTCGTTGAGGAAGTCCGCGATGGTTCCGTGCCCGGCCTTCTTCGCGTTCTCGATGCGCTTCTCGAGCCGCTCGATGGATCCCCGCTTCGTCGCGTCGCCTTCGAGACGGCGCTGTACGCGGTCGATCTTCTTGTCCATCTTCGGGGCGCGCTTGCACAGCTTCCTTGCGCCGTCCCCCTTCGGTGCGTGCTTCGCCGTCGCCTTCGAAGCGGCGGTCGTATCGGCCCCGGCCGGGCTCGAATCGGCGCCCGATGTGGCGACTGCCGTGGCGGCACCACCCGTCGCGAGCAGTGCGGCGACGGTGGTGAGGGCGATGGTCGTGCTCCTCTTGGCTTTCCTCATGACGGTGTCTCCTCCTGTTCGGGACAGCACGAGTCCGGATCGGATCGCCCGCGCGGTGGACGACGCTAGGGACCGTCTTTGTGAATTCCTTGTGATCCGGAGGCCGTTCCGATCAGCCAGTCGCGCTGAGCGGGCAGCGTCCGCGTCGCCGTTGCCGCCCCGTCGCGGTACGCGAGCGGTATGCGCAGCTCCACGCGCGTACCGCTGCCGCCCGGCGGACGGTCCCGTATCTCGACCGTCGCCCGGTGCAGTGCCGCCTGCTGGGCGACGAGTGTGAGGCCCAGCCCGGAGCCCGTGCTGCCGGGGCCGCGCTGGAAGCGCTGGAAGACCGCCGCCCGCCGCTCCTCCGGGATGCCGGGACCGTGGTCGTCCACTGTCAGTACCGCGATGGGTCCCACGGGCGAGGTGTCGCCGCGCAGGCAGACCTCGACGCGTGCGCGTGCGCCGTCAACTCGTCCGTGGGCAAGGGCGTTGGCGATGAGGTTGTCGAGCAGCGAGCGCAGCCCCGGCTCCCATCCGTGCACGGTCAGGCCCTGACCTGGTGCTGCGGAACCCGTGGCTGCCGCAGCCGCCGTCGACACGGTGATCCCGGCCGTACGGTCGCGGCGCCGCGCATCCGAGACCGCCGCCTCGACCACCTCCCCCAGGTCCAGCGGGGCGAAGGCGTCCACCTCGACGAGGTCGCCCTGCCCCAACTCCCGGAGCATCACGAGCAGTCCCAGCAGTCTGCTGTGCTCCTGCTGAAGGTCCTCCAGCACCTCGTCGCGGTCCTCACCCCCCAACTCCGGGTGTGCGGCGAGGATTTCGAGGTTGGTCTGCATGCTCATCAGCGGTGTGCGCAGTTCGTGCGCGGCGGCCGAGGAGAAGGAACGGGCCGTCGCCAGCGCCTGAGTCGTACGGGCGGCCTGCTCGTCGTAGCGTGCGAGCACGGTGCGCAGCGTCCCCGCGAGGTCGTCGACTTCGGTGATGCGGGTGGGGGTGTGTTCGAGGCGTGAGGTGTCGGAGCGCGGGTCGAGTCCGCTGGTGCGCTGCTGGAGCCTGCGCAGCGGCCGGCTCGCACGGGACGCGGCGAACCACGCCAGCAGTGCCGAGACGGGCGCGGCCAGGATGGCGACGGCCACCACGCGCCTGCGTACGAAGGCGAGTTCGGCCTGTCCCGCGGTGTCCGGCGAGAACAGCCACAGCGTGCCTTCCACACCGGGCCGCCTGCCCTCGACGTGGACGGAGAGCACCCGCCAGCTCTTGACCCGCTGCCGCCCCGGCATTCCCGCGGTCTTGCCGGTGCCCTTCTCCCGTACCGTCACCGGACGCGGGGCCGCGTCCGGAAGCGGCGTCGCCTCGTCCGGCTGTGGTCCGCCCGAGACGGTGCCGTACGGGCCGGCGACGCGGATGCCCACGTCGAGAGCCGATGCGTACAGCTGCCGCTCACGGGCCTGTTCGGCGGCGGGACGGTCGGCCGCAGTGACCCGCAGCAGCCGCCGCGCGTCGGTCTTCGCCACGGCAGCGCGTTCGCGCAGATGCGCGTCCTGCCCGGCGTGCATGTCGCGTGCGACGAGCAGGAACAGCAGCCAGCCGGACGCCAGCACCAGTACGGGCACGGCGACACCGACCGCCAGGGCGATCCGGGTGGAGAGTTTCATCTTCACGTGCGCCGCCCTCACTTCTCCTCGCGCAGGACGAAGCCGACGCCCCGCACGGTGTGCAGCAGCCGTGTCCGGCCGCCGGTCTCTGTCTTGCGCCGCAGATAGCTGACGAAGGTGTCGACGGCGTCGGTGCGTACCTCGAAGTCGTAGCCCCAGACGCGTTCCAGCAGCTGGTCCCTGGTCAGCACGATGCCCGCGTTGCGGGCGAGGACCTGGAGGAGTTCGAACTCGCGGCGGGTCAGCGGCAGGAGCTCACCGTCGCGGTGCGCTTCGCGGGTCGCGGGGTTCAGTACGAGGCCGCCGACGCGTACGACGTCGGCGCGGGCGCCCGGAAGACCGTCCGACCCCTGGTCCGCCGGCCCGTCGGCCTCGGCCGGGTCCCCGGCCGCCCTGGCGGCACCGGCCGCATCGGCCGTCTCCTTGCCGGGTGCCCGCCTGCGCAGCAGCGCGTCCAGGCGCAGCACCAGTTCCTGAAGCGCGAAGGGTTTGATCAAGTAGTCGTCGCCGCCTGCCTGGAGCCCGGCTATGCGGTCGGCGGTCTCGTCGAGTGCGGAGAGCATCAGTACGGGCACGTCGTCGCCGTCCCTGCGCAGCGCCCTGCACACCTGGATGCCGTCGATGTCGGGCATGGAGATGTCGAGCACGACGACATCCGCGGGCTGCTGCCGTACCCGTGCCAGGGCGCGCCGTCCGCCCTCGGCCAGGTCGACGGTGAAACCGTTCAGGCGCAGGCCCCGGCGCAGCGAGCGCCGGATCGCGGCGTCGTCGTCCACCACGAGCACCCGGCCGCGGTCGCCCGCCTCGCTCATCCGTCCTCCACGCTCATCCGTCCTTCTCGCACCTTCCCGGGCCTCGCTGCCCAGGCGCCTTGCCCGTCCACCTGCTCTCTTCGTGGGCGCAGTCTTGCGCGGACGCTCTCCGCACGCGACCCTCCGGTGGCGCATCGTCCACCGCGATCCGACGTTTGCCGCCGGGCGATCAGGCGCACAAGGGGTACACGGACATGGATCCGCACCCGCCCCGGTCTGCGACGCCGGGCGGGCGGCGCGCCGCATACGAGGTGCGCCGTACCGGCGTGGTGGGGTGACGGCGTGATCGACGGCCGGAGACGTACGGAACGGATCCGGCGGTGAACAAGGCGGCGGAGGTGTCGGGATGGCAGCAAAACCACGCGTGCTGGGCATCGTGCTGGCGGGCGGCGAGGGCAAGCGGCTGATGCCGCTCACGGCGGACCGCGCCAAGCCCGCGGTGCCCTTCGGCGGTGTCTACCGGCTGGTGGACTTCGTACTGTCGAATCTCGTCAACGGGGGAGTCCAGCGGATCTGCGTCCTCACGCAGTACAAGTCGCACTCCCTGGACCGGCACGTCTCGACCACCTGGCGGATGACCGGGCTGCTCGGCGACTACGTGACGCCCGTACCCGCGCAGCAGCGCCTGGGCCCCCGCTGGTTCCTCGGCAGTGCCGACGCCATCTTCCAGTCCCTCAACCTCATCCACGACGAACAGCCCGACTACGTCGTCGTCTTCGGGGCCGACCACGTCTACCGCATGGACACGCGTCAGATGCTCAGGCAGCACATCACCGGCGGCGCGGGCGTGACCGTCGCGGGCATCAAGGTGCCGCGGGACCAGGCCGGATCGTTCGGCGTGATCAGTACGGAATCGCGCAGCGACAAGATCAGCGAGTTCCTGGAGAAGCCGGCCGATCCGCCCGTACTGGCCTCCGACCCCGACCACGTCTTCGCCTCGATGGGAAACTACATCTTCTCCACCGACGTACTCCTCGACGCGCTGCGGCGGGACGCCGACGACGACGAGTCCGTGCACGACATGGGCGGCAGCATCCTCCCGATGCTCACGGAGCGCGGGCAGGCCCAGGTCTACGACTTCGACGCCAACGAGGTCCCCGGCGAGAGCGAACGCGACCACGGCTACTGGCGGGACGTGGGGAGCCTCGACGCGTACTACGACGCGCACATGGACCTCATCTCGACGCAGCCCGTCTTCAACCTCTACAACCGCGACTGGCCCATCTTCACCAACCAGGCGCAGCTGCCGCCGGCCAAGTTCGTGGCAGGCGGCATCGCGAGCGAGTCGATGGTCAGCGCGGGCGCCATCATCGCGGGCCAGGTCACCGGCTCGGTGCTGGCGCCGGGTGTGGTCGTCGAGGAGGGCGCCGTGGTGCAGGGAGCGGTGCTGCTCCCGGGCGTACGGGTGGGGCGCGGGGCGGTGGTGCGGCAGGCGATCCTCGACAAGAACGTCGTCGTGCCGCCCGGTGCCACGGTCGGCGTCAACAGCGAACACGACGCGGAGTACTGCACCGTCTCCGCCGACGGGATCGTGGCGCTGGGCAAGGGGCAGCACGTACGGCTGTGAGCGGACGGGCACGCTGTGAGGGGGCGTGGCAGCACGTGCGGGTGTGAGCGGGCGCGCACTTTACCTTCACTGTGCCCTTCACACACAGGCCTTGGCCGACCACCATCCGTCGCCCTAGACTCCGGAAAACCTCCCAGTAACCTCTGGTAACCCCACGTGAACCGGCGTTCACTGCCGTGTCCCGGTGCGTCCGGCTGCCCAACCCCCCTCGCTGGAGACCCTTTTGTCTGTCCCCCGTCGTCCTGGCGTCACTCCCCCTTCCCACCGCCGGGCGCCGCAGATGACCACGGAACGAACTCGCTATACGGGACAGGGCAGTTCAGCCAGTGCGATCAATCCGGTCGGTTTCCCGACGGGCGGCACTCGCGGACAGTCCGCGACGACGGCCCGTACTTCCTCCAGCGCCGCACTCGGCGCCGCACGCCGAGGCCTCGTACACCAGGGCGTCGGCCTGGTGGCCGGCTTCTTCGCGCCGTACGCCCTCGCCTCCTGCTTCGTACCGCAGTTGCTGGCCATCCGTCTGAGCAGCGGTCTGAGCGTGGGCGAACTGGCCGCCGCCGCACACGTGTTGGTCATCGTCATCGGCGTTTGCGCCCACGACTGGCGGGCCCGGCTGCGCGTGGACCCGCTGGCGCAGCGCGTGACGCGGCGTGAACGCGACAGCCACGGCGCGGAGTCCGGCGACGGCGCCGGCGAGGACAACGACTTCAAGGCCTTCGACGCCTTCAGGGCGTTCGGTGAGAAGGCCGCTCTGTGACTTCGATCGTCGACGGCCGTGCCGTAGCCATCTCCCTCTTTCTCATCTTCGTCGCCGGCTGCCTCTTCGTCTCGATGCTGACGAGCCCGGACCTCCAGGACCGCGAGGACGACTTCTTCACGGAGCACTCGCGTCCCTGGCCGCTGCGCCAAGGATTCGCGCTGACAGGCGACTTGATCTCCGCCGCCGGGGTGCTCTACCTCTGCGGCATCGTCGCCGTGGGCAGCTACGACGGCATCCTCATCCTCACCGCCACCGCCCTCTCGCCCCTGCT
>DATMEI010000947.1:0-4578 GCA_035556995.1 Streptomyces sp. | reverse complement strand
GGCCTCGGCGCGGACCACGGAGATATCGGCTCGGGAGCGGTTCGAGGGCTGAGCACCACTGCCGCTGCGGGCTCACGAAAATCAGGCTCCCGTCGATCAGCTCAGTGTGCGGCGGGAGGCCAGGCAAGTTGAAAAGGTCGTCCACGGTGTAGCCCTCCCGCGGCGGCACAGGCCACGACGAGGCGGAGGGCACGGGCTCGGCGGTCATAGTTCCTCCCATGGACGGGATTCGTGGCCCTGCGCCCACAGTAGCGGGCGGATACAGCTGTGCCGTCGCTCAAACGAATGAGCGACGGCAGCATGCTTGACGCGGCCTTATCGGCGGATTGGAGCGGCCCTACCGCCGCGTCACTCCCACTCGATCGTGCCCGGCGGCTTGCTCGTGATGTCGAGGGCGACGCGGTTGACCCCGGAGACCTCGTTCGTGATCCGCGTCGAGATGCGGGCCAGCACGTCGTAGGGCAGCCGCGACCAGTCGGCCGTCATCGCGTCCTCGGAGGAGACGGGGCGCAGCACGACGGGATGTCCGTACGTACGTCCGTCGCCCTGGACGCCCACGGAGCGGACGTCGCCCAGCAGCACCACGGGGCACTGCCAGATCTCCCGGTCCAGGCCGGCGGCTGTCAGCTCCTCGCGGGCGATGGCGTCGGCCTGGCGCAGCAGGTCGAGGCGTTCGCTTGTGACCTCGCCGATGATGCGGATGCCCAGCCCGGGCCCCGGGAAGGGCTGGCGCTGGACGATCTCCTCCGGCAGGCCCAGCTCCTGGCCGACCATCCGGACCTCGTCCTTGAAGAGCTGCCGCAGCGGCTCGACCAGCTCGAACTCCAGGTCCTCGGGGAGCCCGCCGACGTTGTGGTGGGACTTGATGTTGGCAGCGCCGGTGCCGCCGCCGGACTCCACGACGTCGGGGTAGAGGGTGCCCTGCACGAGGAAGGCGACGTCCTCACCGGCTGCGCCGGCCTCCGCCACGAGCTCGGCCTGCGCCTGCTCGAAGACCCGGATGAACTCCCGTCCGATGATCTTCCGCTTCTGCTCCGGGTCGGAGGCACCGGCCAGCGCGGACAGGAAACGCTCGGAGGCGTCGACGACCTTCAGCTGCACGCCCGTCGCCGTCACGAAGTCCTTCTCGACCTGTTCGGTCTCACCCTTGCGCATCAGCCCGTGGTCCACGTAGACGCAGGTCAGCTGTGTGCCGATCGCCTTGTGGACGAGCGCGGCGGCGACCGCCGAATCCACGCCGCCGGACAGTCCGCAGATGGCGCGCTTGCTGCCGACCTGCTCGCGGATCGCCGCGACCTGCTCGTCGACGATGCTCTCCGTCGTCCACGTCGGGGAGAGCCCGGCGCCGCGGTAGAGGAAGTGCTCCAGAACCTGCTGCCCGTGCGTGGAGTGCATCACCTCGGGGTGGTACTGGACGCCGTAGAGCCTGCGCTCGTCGTTCTCGAACGCGGCAACCGGCACCACATCCGTGGACGCGGTGACGGTGAAGCCCTCCGGGGCCGCGGAGCAGGCGTCGCCGTGCGACATCCACACCTGCTGACGGGCCGGAGTGCCCTCGAAGAGGGTGGAGCCGGACTTGGCGACGCTCAGGTCCGTACGTCCGTACTCACGGCTGCCGGTGTTGTCGACGGTGCCGCCGAGGCTCTGCGCCATCAGCTGGAAGCCGTAGCACAGGCCGAGCACGGGGACGCCGGCCTCGAAGAGGGCGGCGTCGAGGGAGGGGGCGTCCTCGGCGTACACCGACGAGGGGCCACCGGAGAGGATGACCGCCTTGGGGTTCTTCGCGAGGATCTCCGCCACCGGCATCGTGGAGGGCACGACTTCGCTGTAGATCCGGGCCTCGCGCACGCGCCGCGCGATGAGCTGCGCGTACTGGGCGCCGAAATCGACCACGAGGACGGTTTCCGGGGAGTCGCTTTCCGGCTTGACGGGCGCTGAAGCCACGGAGCTGCTGCCTTTCGGCCTTACGGCGGTGGAGCGGGGGCGGTGCGGTGCAGACGTACGCGATCAGAGACTCACATCGCAGGCAGGTCGCACTCACGTCGTACGACCGATTCTAACGGGAGCCGGGAGAGGTCCCGCCTGGCCTCCGGGAGGACGCACAGATCATCGCCCTCGTGCAGGAGCGGAGAGCCGTCTCTGAAACACGCTCGGCGGCAAGGCGGCACCTCGGCGGTCACCCGTACGGTGCGTGACCCGCCCCGCGAGGGCTTCGTTGGTCCCGGTGTCCCTGATGTCAGCCGGGCGCCCGGCTGCATGGGGCGGCGCCATCGCAGCGATAGACGCCCGTTTCTCCCGTGAGGCGGAGGCGGAAGTGTCGTGGGACCTCGCTCCGGCGCGAGTGACCGGTCAGCAGGGGACAGCAGCCCGGTCACGACCCTCTCCCCGCGGTGGCGGGGAGACAGTGGCCGGTCCCGGGGACGCCCAGGACCGGCCGCTCTGCGAATCCTCGCCTCATCCGCCGGCCGAGGTATACGGAGGAATTCGAAAGATTCCCGGCCTACGGTAAAAGTTCCGGCCAGCCGGTACGGATCAAGTGACGGAGTGGCGCCAACTGCTTGCGCACCGCGCAGCACATCCACCACGATGCACAGACGAACTCCCTTTGACCACACAGTCGTTGACGGACTCAGGCAGCAGCATGCCCAGGTCCGGACGGCCCAGCGGCGCTACCCCCCAGTGCCGCTACCTCGGTGCGGACGCTGCCCTGACGTCCGCACTGGCCGAAAGGCCCCGCGGCCGCCGCCCACCACCCGGACGGCACCACGGGGCCTTTCGTTTTCCGCCTCCCGTTGTCTGTCCACTTCCCGCGCCTCCCGCCTCCCGCTCTCCGCGTTCGGCACCGGTCGACGGGTCGCCCTACTGCTCCGCGGGTTCCGCGGTCTCCTTCGCCGTCCTCTTCCCCGGAACCGACGGCACAGGCAGCATCGTCAGCCGCAGCGCGGCGAACGCGTCTTCAGGCACGGCCGGTTGACGCGGGACCACGGGCTCCAGGCGTACGTACTGGGCTCCCTGCTCCGGACGCGCGTCGTCCTCACCCTTGTTCGGCCACAGCGACATCGCCCGCTCCGCCTGGGCGGTGATGGTGAGCGCGGGGTTCACGCCCAGGTTCGCCGAGACGGAGGAGCCGTCCACGACGGAGATCCCGGGGTGCCCGTACAGCCGGTGGTACGGGTCGATGACGCCGCTGTCGGCGTCAGCACCGATCGGACAGCCGCCGAGGAAGTGCGCCGTGAGCGGAGTGCCCATCAGCTCCCCGATGTTGGTGCCCGCGAAGCCGTTGATCTCGTCCGCGAGGTGCCGTGCTGCCTCCGCGCCCTCGGGTATGTAGGCCGGGTTGGGCGCACCGTGACCCTGACGGGCCGTGAGCAGTCCCTTGCCCAGTCCCTTCGTCTTCCGGTACGTGGTGAGCGAGTTGTCGTGGGTCTGCATCACCAGGCCGATGATGATCCGCTCGGACCATTTGCGCCCCGACAGCGACCGCAGGAACAGGCTGGGGTGCCGCAGGCAAGTGAGCACGTGCCCGAGCACCTTGGGCAGCCGTGTGTCGTGGTTGACCTGAAGGGTCGTCATCGCGCTCATCGCGTTCGAGCCCCTGCCGTAACGCACCGGCTCGATGTGGGTGTGTTCGTTCGGGTGGATGGAGGAGGTGATGGCCACGCCCCGTGTGAAGTCGAGCTTCCTGCCGTCCTTCCACTTCTTCTGGTAGCGCCGGTCGATGGTCTGAGCACCCACCAGCGCCTCGGAGTTGGTGCGGGTGAGCTCGCCGAGCCGGGTGGAGAGCCGGGGCAGTGTGCCGGTGTCGCGCATGCGGTGCAGCAGTGTCTGCGTGCCGTACGTGCCGGCCGCGACCACGACCCTGGGTGCCCGCAGGATCTGGGACGGGCCCTTCTGCTTGTCGGTGGCGACGCAAGTGACGTCGAAGCCCGCCCCGTCCGCCCTCTCCTCCACGGCACGCACCGACGTCATCGGATGCACGACGGCGCCGGCCTTCTCCGCGAGGTAGAGGTAGTTCTCGTTCAGGGTGTTCTTCGCGCCGCGGCGGCAGCCCGTCATGCATTCGCCGCATTCGGCGCACGCCTTGCGTGAAGGGCCCGCGCCGCCGAAGTAGGGGTCCGCAACTTCGCCTCCCGGCTCGGCTGTCGCCTTGCCGTCGGCGTCCTGCCCGTCGCCGAAGAAGACACCGACGGGCGCCATGTGGAAGCTGTCGCCGACCCCCATCAGCTCCGCCGTCGCCTTCAGATGCTCGTCGGAGGGCGTCATCGTGGGATTCAGGCGCACACCGAGCATCCGCTGCGCCTGGTCGTAGAAGGGACGCAACTCCTCCTGCCAGTCGGTGATATGGCCCCACTGGCGGTCCTTGAAGAAGGCGGGCGGAGGGACGTAGAGGGTGTTGGCGTAGTTGAGCGAACCACCGCCCACGCCGGCTCCTGCCAGGATCATGACGTTGCTGAGCACATGGATGCGCTGGATCCCGTAGAGGCCCAGCGCCGGGGCCCAGAGGTAATTCTTCGTGTCCCAGGAGTTCTTGGGCAGCGTCTCGCGTGTGAAGCGGCGGCCCGCCTCCAGCACACCGAC
>DATMEI010000946.1:0-8163 GCA_035556995.1 Streptomyces sp. | reverse complement strand
CGGGCGACCTGGACGCGGCCTACGACCGTGACTCGATGTCGGTCGGTGACGCCTACGCGAAGAAGAACGACGTCAAGGTCGGGGACACCCTGAAGGTGGCCTTCGGCAGCGGCCGTACGGCGAAGCTCACCGTGGCCGCGGTCACCTCCGACGACAGCAGCGTCGACAAGGGCTCGATGTACACCGACATCGCCACCGCACGCCGCTACCTCCCGGCCGGCCAGGTGCCTCCGAACACGATCATGTTCGGCTCGGCGAAGGACGGCCAGGAGGACGCCGCGTACACGGCGCTGAAGAAGGAGATGAAGCCCTACCCGCAGTACCAGGTCCGGGACCAGGCGGACTTCAAGCAGACCCTGCAGGACCAGGTCGGCCAGATGCTCAACATGGTCTACGGGCTGCTGGCACTGGCGATCATCGTCGCCGTACTCGGTGTGGTGAACACCCTTGCCCTGTCAGTCGTCGAACGCACCCGCGAGATCGGCCTGATGCGGGCCATCGGCCTCTCCCGTCGGCAGCTGCGCCGCATGATCCGCCTGGAGTCGGTCGTCATCGCACTCTTCGGTGCCCTGCTCGGCCTCGGGCTCGGCATGTGCTGGGGCGCGGCGGCGCAGAAGCTGCTGGCGCTGGAGGGACTGGGCGTCCTGGAGATCCCGTGGCAGACGATCGGCTCGGTCTTCGTCGGCTCGGCCCTGGTCGGCCTGGTGGCGGCGCTGGTTCCGGCGTTCCGCGCGGGGCGGATGAACGTACTGAACGCGATCGCGACGGAGTGAGCACCGGGCCGGCCCGGTACCCGGGCCCTCCAGGGCCCCGGTGCGGGCTGCGGTGAACGCCCGATGCTGCCCGGCTTGTTGGCGTATGTCCGTGTCTATGGCTTTCTTTCTGTATTTCCGCTTGATACTGAGTCCGGCCCGGTGACCGCCGGGCCGGACTCAGAGGAGAGGCACAGATGAGAAAGAACCGGGTTCTCAGCGTGGCCGCCCTGGCACTGGCCGTGGTGGCCGGCGGCGGGTGGACGGCGCAGGCCGAGCCGGCGCCCGAGGGCAAGCCCGCCGGTCACGGCAAGATCCACGGCTACGAGGTCGTGCATCTGCCGAACGAGGAGGTGCCCAACTTCGAGCGCCGCACCGTCTGGTGCCCGAAGGGCAAGAAGGTGCTCGGCGGCGGTGCCGAGGCGCAGCCCGAGGGGGCGGAACTCGCCGGCAGCTTCCCCACCCGCAACCACAGGGGCTGGGTCGGGGCCGGTCAGCAGGACGACACCGACACGGTCGGGATCAGCGTCTACGCGATCTGCGCCTACCCGAGCTGACCGTGCGCGAGTGCCGGGTACCGGCACCGACTGTCTGACTCCGGCACCGGCGGCCCGGCGAGACCCACGAGGTCACCGGGCCGCCGGTGCCTGTTGCTGGGGCCATGCGGTCCGAAGGCGGGAAGCAGCCCGGGGAGATCACGGTCACGGCTGTCGGCGTGCCGCCGTAGGCTTGGAAGCCCCGGAACGTCCGCGTCGCGCCGTTGCGGGGCGTTCGCGTTGCCCACCCCCGGACGGGAAGCCCCACATGAGTCTCACCGGACTGCTCGACGCCGTCGCACGTGACGCCGCACTCGAGGAGGCCGTCAAGGCCGCTGCCGACGGCAATCGGCACCACGTCGACCTCGTCGGGCCCACCGCGGCCCGCCCCTTCGCACTCGCAGCGCTCGCCCGGTCCTCCGGGCGTCCCGTGCTGGCTGTCACCGCGACGGGGCGCGAGGCGGAAGACCTCACCGAGTCGCTGCGTTCGCTGCTGCCGCCCGAGGGCGTCGTGGAGTACCCGTCCTGGGAGACCCTGCCGCACGAGCGGCTCTCACCCCGCTCCGACACCGTCGGCCGCCGCCTGGCCGTGCTGCGCCGCCTCGCGCATCCCGCCGCGGAGGGTGCGGACGACCAGGGTGCCGGCCCGGTCAGCGTGGTCGTCGCGCCGGTACGGTCCGTGCTTCAGCCGCAGGTCAAGGGTCTCGGCGACCTGGAGCCCGTGGCCATGCAGCAGGGGCAGAGCGTGGACCTGGAGGAGGTCGTGGACGCCCTGGCGGCAGCCGCGTACTCGCGGGTCGAGCTGGTCGAGAAGCGCGGCGAGTTCGCCGTGCGCGGAGGCATCCTCGATGTCTTCCCGCCCACCGAGGAGCACCCGCTGCGCGTGGAGTTCTGGGGCGACGAGATCGAGGAGGTCCGCTACTTCCGCGTCGCCGACCAGCGCTCGCTGGAAGCCGCCGAGCACGGGCTGTGGGCGCCGCCGTGCCGTGAGTTGCTGCTGACGGACGAGGTGCGGGAGCGGGCCGCAGCCCTCGCCGAGGACCACCCCGAACTGGGCGAGCTGCTCGGCAAGATCGCGGAGGGCATCGCCGTCGAGGGCATGGAGTCCCTCGCCCCCGTCCTCGTCGACGACATGGAGCTGCTGCTCGACGTCGTACCGCGGGGGACGATGGCTGTGCTGTGCGACCCGGAGCGGGTGCGTACCAGAGCGGCCGATCTCGTGGCGACCTCGCAGGAGTTCCTGCAGGCGTCGTGGAGTGCCACCGCGATGTCCGGGACGGGCGAGGCTCCCGTCGATCTGGACGCGGCGTCGCTGTGGGGCATCGCGGACGTGCGCGAGCGGGCGCGTGAACTGGGCATGCTGTGGTGGTCGGTCAGCCCCTTCAGCGCCGACGACGAGCTGGAGACCGACTCCGACGGCCCCGGTGACGATGTTCTCCGGCTGGCCATGCACGCCCCCGAGACGTACCGCGGCGACACCGCACGCGCCCTCGCGGACACCAAAGGCTGGCTGTCGGCGGGCTGGCGGTGCGTGTACGTCACCGAGGCGCACGGCCCCGCTGTCCGTACGGTCGAGGTGCTCAGCGGAGAAGGCATCGCAGCGCGCCAGGAGACGGACCTGGGCGAGATCGCGCCGTCCGTCGTGCACGTCGCACGCGGCTGCCTCGACAACGGCTTCGTCGACCCGGTGCTGAAGCTGGCCGTGCTCACCGAGACCGACCTGTCCGGGCAGAAGGCCGCAGGCCGCGAAGCCGCCCGCATGCCGGTGCGGCGGCGCAAGCAGATCGATCCGCTCACCCTCGTCGCCGGCGACTACATCGTGCACGAGCAGCACGGCGTCGGCCGCTACGTCGAGATGGTGCAGCGCACCGTGCAGGGCGCCACCCGCGAATATCTGCTCGTGGAGTACGCGCCCGCGAAACGCGGCCAGCCCGGCGACCGGCTCTTCGTGCCCACGGAACAGCTGGAGCAGGTCACCAAGTACGTCGGCGGTGAGCAGCCCTCCCTGCACCGGCTCGGCGGCGCCGACTGGACGAAGACCAAGGCGCGGGCGAAGAAGGCCGTCAAGGAGATCGCTGCCGACCTGATCAAGCTGTACTCGGCCCGTATGGCAGCCCCCGGTTACGCCTTCGGCCAGGACTCGCCCTGGCAGCGGGAGCTGGAGGACGCCTTCCCCTACGCGGAGACCCCCGACCAGCTCACCACCATCGGCGAGGTCAAGGAGGACATGGAGAAGTCGGTCCCCATGGACCGGCTCATCTGCGGCGACGTCGGCTACGGCAAGACGGAGATCGCCGTGCGCGCCGCGTTCAAGGCGGTGCAGGACGGCAAGCAGGCCGCCGTCCTGGTGCCCACGACGCTGCTGGTGCAGCAGCACTTCTCCACCTTCACCGAGCGCTACGGGCAGTTCCCCGTCAACGTGCGGGCGCTGTCCAGGTTCCAGACGGAGACCGAGGTGCGGTCCGTCATCGAGGGGCTGCGTGAGGGCACCGTCGACATCGTCATCGGCACACACCGGCTCTTCTCCTCGGACACCAAGTTCAAGGACCTGGGCCTGCTCATCGTCGACGAGGAGCAGCGCTTCGGCGTCGAGCACAAGGAGCAGCTGAAGAAGCTGCGCGCGAACGTGGACGTGCTGAGCATGTCCGCCACCCCCATCCCGCGCACGCTGGAGATGGCCGTGACCGGCATCCGCGAGATGTCGACGATCACCACTCCGCCCGAGGAGCGGCACCCGGTGCTGACCTTCGTCGGCCCGTACGAGGAGAAGCAGATCGGCGCCGCGGTCAGGCGTGAACTGCTGCGCGAGGGCCAGGTCTTCTACATCCACAACCGTGTGGAGTCCATCGAGCGGGCGGCGGCACGGCTGCGGCAGATCGTGCCGGAGGCCCGTATCGCCACGGCGCACGGGCAGATGTCGGAGCAGGCGCTGGAGCAGGTCGTGGTCGACTTCTGGGAGAAGAAGTCGGACGTCCTGGTCGCCACCACCATCGTCGAGAACGGCATCGACATCTCCAACGCCAACACCCTCGTCGTCGAGCGCGGCGACAACTTCGGCCTCTCCCAGCTCCATCAGCTGCGCGGCCGGGTCGGCCGGGGCCGTGAGCGCGGCTACGCCTACTTCCTGTACCCGCCGGAGAAGCCGCTGACCGAGACCGCGCACGAGCGGCTGGCGACGATCGCGCAGCACACCGAGATGGGCGCGGGCATGTACGTGGCGATGAAGGACCTGGAGATCCGGGGCGCCGGAAACCTGCTCGGCGGCGAACAGTCCGGCCACATCGCGGGCGTCGGCTTCGACCTGTACGTACGCATGGTCGGCGAGGCCGTCGCCGACTACCGCAACGCGCTGGAGCAGGGCGGGGTGCCCGAGGAGGCACCTCTCGAAGTCAAGATCGAACTGCCGGTCGACGCACACGTGCCGCATGACTACGCGCCGGGTGAGCGGCTGCGTCTCCAGGCGTACCGGGCCATCGCATCAGCCAACTCCGAGGAGGACGTCGCCGCTGTCCGCGAGGAACTGGCCGACCGCTACGGTCCGCTGCCGGAGCCGGTGGAGAACCTTCTGCTCGTCGCGGGCCTGCGCATGCTCGCCCGCTCGTGCGGCGTCACGGACATCACCCTGCAGGGCAACAACGTGCGCTTCAGCCCTGTCGAGCTGCGGGAGTCGCAGGAGCTGCGGCTCAACCGCGTCTACCCCCGCTCCGTCATCAAGCCGAACACCCGGCAGGTGCTGGTGCCCCGCCCGAAGGCGGGCGGCGGCATCGGCGGCAAGCCGGTGGTGGGACGCGAACTGCTGGCGTGGGTGGGCGAGTTCCTCGCTGCGGTGCCGGGGGCGTGACCGGCGTACGGGCGTGTCACGAAGCGGCGGCCGGCGGTCCGGCACCCGCTGCCGGCAGGCCCGTGCAACGCGGCGGGGACAGGGCAGGAGATGTCCACGCCGACGTCCGGTTCACCCCGAATCGTTGCCGGGAAGAGAGCTGAAGCGGTGGTCTCCACCACCGCGACTACTTAACATCGAGCAAACGCCGGGTGTTGCACTGCCGCATCACCATTGCCGCCGTACGGGAGTCTCCATGCACAGCAGCACCATGCGAAGCCGTCGCCGTAGGTCCGCGCTCACCGTCTCCGGTGCAGCCGCGCTGCTCGTCGCAGCACCGCTGCTCACCGCGTGCGGCGACGACGCGCACCCCGGCGCAGCCGCGACGCTGGGCGGCGAGCGGATCAGCATGGGGCTGCTGCAGTCGAAGGTGAACGCCGTACGGGACGCGCAGCGCGAGGCGCCACAGAGCGAAGAAATGATCAAGGGAAGTGGCCAGCTGACCCGCGCCACCCTCGACAACCTGATTCGCTACCGCATCGTCACGAAGGCCGCCAAGGACGCGGGGGTCTCCGTCACCCGCCGTGAAGTGGGCGAAGCGCGTGGCCAGTTGGAGAAGCAGGCGGGCGGTGCAAAGAAGCTGGAGGAGGCGCTGCTCCAGCAGCAGGCCATCGCCCCCGGTGAGATCGACGACAGGCTGCGCATGCAGCTCGCGGTGGACAAGATCGCCAAGGCGGAGGGCGTCGACCCGAGTTCGCAGGAGCGCAACAAGGCGCTGGAGGCGAAGTTCGCCGAGACCTCCAAGGCCATGGACATCCACGTCAACCCCCGTTACGGGAAGTGGGACTCGAAGCAGTCCGTTCTCGGCAACCTCGACGAGCCGTGGCTGCGGGACCTCTCCGGCAGGCAGGCGGACCGTCAGCAGCAGCAGCTCTGACGTGCTCCCCGTGCCGGGCCGTCCGCAGGCCTGACCGGCGCTTCTCGCGCGGGACGGCGGGGGCAACGGCCCTGCTCGGACTCCGCAGCCGCTGCGGTACGTTCGTCGGGTGAACGCTTCTGTCCGTACTGGTCGCATCGTCCTCCTGACCACCAGCCACCGCGTCGCACCGGGACTGCTGTCCTGGCCCGCATGGGAGGCGCTGCGCAACGCCGACCATGTCGTGTGCGCCGACCCGGAACACCCGCAGCTGCCGTACGTGCGGGAGGCCGGGATCGAGGTGGACGCCGGGAGCGAACCGCAGGCGCAGGAGCTTGTCGACGCGGGCGCCGAGGGCCGTACGACCGTCGTCATCGCCGCCTCGGAGGGTGAGCCCCGGCTGACCGGCTCCCTCGCCGCGCTCGCCGGATCCGGACGTACCGCCATGCCGGAGCTGGAGCTGCTGCCCGGTTCCTACGACCTGCCCGGCGCGCGGCTCCTCGACCTGGTGCAGGTCATGGACAGTATCCGCAGCGACTGCCCGTGGAGCGGCGCACGTACGCACGAAGGGCTGGTCAAATACGGCATCGAGGAGATGTACGAACTGATCGAGGCCATCGAGGAAGGCGACCGGGCAGCCCTGTGCGAGGAGCTGGGGGACGTGCTGCTTCAGGTCATCTTCCATGCCCGGATCGCGCAGGAGGACCCGGAGGAGCCCTTCTCGATCGACGACGTGGCGGGCGGGATCGTGGAGAAACTGATCCACCGGCATCCGCACGTCTTCGGGGAGGAGCAGGCGGCGACAGCCGAGGACGTGCGGGAGCACTGGCTGCGTACGAAGGCGGAGGAGAAGCAGCGGGACTCGGTGACGGAGGGGATTCCGCTGGGGCAGCCCGCGCTGGCGCTCGCCGCGAAGCTGGCGAGCCGGGTACGGCTGGCGGGACTGGACGTGCAGGGGGGGCCGGGGGTGCCGGGTGTGGCTGGCGTGGCCGGGGGAGCGCCGGGCGGCGGTGTCGGCTATGAGCTGCTGGCGCTGGCCGTACGCGCAGAGGCGGAGGGGACCGATCCGGAGACGGCGCTGCGGGCTGCGGCCCGTACGTACCGCGACGCGATCCGTGCGGCGGAGGGCGTCGGGGAGAGTGCGGGGGACGGGGAGACCGGAGAGTCAGGGAAAGCACCGTAGCCGGATGAGAGCGGTGCTCTCGCCTGGTGCGGGTGGCCGCGAGGTCGGGCGGTGCTCCGCTCTGTGAGCAGTGCTCACGCGAGGTCGCGGCCGCGGGCGGGCGCTGCTCCGGATGGAGAGCGGTGCTCTCTCGGGTGCTGAAGGCCACGCCGCAGGGCCGTGCTCCGCTCTGTGAGCGGTGCTCTCCCGCGGTCGATGCCTGCGACCCAGGGCCGGTGCTCCGATGTGAGAGCGCCGCTCTCGCGAGAGCGGCGACCGCGCCACCGACACCTGCTCTCCCCCGAGAGCAGCGCTCCCCCAGACAGGACGAAACGCTCCCGCATACCCGTCCGAGCCGGGGTACTCGTGTGCCATGTACGCAGCACTCGCCGGAATCGCTTCGCTGACTCCGCTCGCCGACAACCGCGACCTGCTGGTGGGCATCGCCCCCTTCGTCGCCGGCCTCGTGGTCGTCGTCGGCCTGATCCTGGCCGTCTCCTACGGCATCCGCATCCGGAGCCGTGGTGACCAGCGTCCGTCCAGTCCCGGGGAACCCGCTCCGGATGAGCCCCAGGAGTACGAGACGACGCACCGTGTCCCGGACGAGGTGCCGCAGGACGGGCAGCGGCGGCTGCCGTACGAGTTCAAGGACTACGACTCCGACAGCCACCCCGGTGAACATGAGCGGCCACCGCCGAAGTGGGATGAGGGCAGCAGCGGTTCGTTCGGCAGCGGGGGTCCCGGGCACCACTGATGCCGGTGGAACCCGCCACCCGCTAGCGTCGACGCGTGCAAGACAAGAACCACGGCACAGCCGATCCCGTCCCGCCGCCCATGCCCTCGCTCTTCGACTGGGAGTTCGCCGCCGACCCGTACCCCGCGTACGCGTGGCTGCGCGAGTACGCGCCCGTGCGCAGGACGGAACTGCCGAGCGGCGTCGAGGCGTGGCTGGTCACGCGCTACGCGGACGCCCGGCA
>DATMEI010000945.1:0-5274 GCA_035556995.1 Streptomyces sp. | reverse complement strand
GGAAGTGTACGTTTCCTCCATTCAGGCAGGCGTCACTGTAGGAACCGTCCATAGGGGGTGCCCCGTGCAGGAGCTGGTCCCGCCCACCGTGCCGGTCCCGCTGTCCGTACTGACGGACGCCCCGGAGCTCGGCCTCCGCCAGGTCGCGGGGCCGACTCAGCCCGCGACGGTCGTGTACGCGGTGCACACCAGCGAGATGGCCGACCCGCTGCCGTACCTGCTGGGTGGTGAGCTGCTGCTGAGTGCGGGCGTGCACTGTCCGGCCGGTGAGGACGGCCAGGGTTCGGCGGACGCGCACTGGGAGCGCTACGTGACCCGTTCCGTCGCAGCGGGGGCGGCGGCTCTCGGGTTCGGGATCGCGCCCGTGCACGACCGGGTTCCGGCCGCACTGGCCGACGCTTGTGACCGGCACGGGCTGCCGCTGGTCGAGGTGCCGGAGGGCACGCCGTTCACCGCGGTCGCGCGGGCCGTGTGGCAGGCGATCACACAGCGCCGCCACCAGGGGCTGCGCAGACTGAGTGAGGCACAGCAGACGCTCGCCGCTGCTGCCGCCGGGCCCAATCCCGTACCCGCGGTGCTCGGGCAGCTGGCGCAGCGACTCGACGCCTGGGCCGCACTGATGACCCCGGACGGCAGGGAGCTGGCCACGGCGGGGAACGCACCGCCGCGGGAAGCTCGCGCTGAACTCGCCTCGCTCTCCGGCCTGTTGCGCCCCGGTCCCTCCTCCGCGGCGGCTGCCTTCGGCGATCTGCATCTGAGCGTGTACGGACTGGGTGGACGCAAACCGCTCGCGCTGGGCCTGTGCGCTCCGCACCGGGACGGCACGGACGGTTCCATCGCCGCGGTGGCGGTCGTACTGCTCTCACTCCTCACCGAGCGGCGTGCCGCAGCGGTCGAGGAGCAGCGCTCAGCAGCGCTCGTACGGCTGATGCTGGGCGCGCCGGCACAGGAGGCGGCGCTGCTGCTGGACGGCGGAACGAAGCGGTGGGCCGTGGTGCACGGGCAGCGACGCCGTGGCCGCGCGGGGCGTACCGGACCGTCCGCGAGCGGGCGTGAGGACGACCCGTTCACCACCGCGGCTCTTGCGGCCGGGTTGGGCACCACCCTCATCGACTTGGCGGGTGACGAGCTGCGCGCCCTCGTACCCGTCGGAGACGACCCGGTGCAGGCGCAGCAGGGCTGGACTCTGGGCGTGAGCCGCCCGGTTCCCGTAGAGGAACTGGAGGGCGGCGACTCCGATGCGGCACGCGCCCTGCGCCGCGCGCTCGCGGAACGGCGCGCGCTGGTGCGGCAGCGCGACGGCGAGGTCGCGGACGTGGCGTCGCTGGTGGCACCGGACGAGGGCAGGGCACTGGCCCGCGCACGGCTCGCGCCGCTCGACGGGCGGCCACAGCTGCTGGAGACGTTGCGCATGTGGCTGTCGCTGAACGGCAGTTGGGACCGTACGGCGGTTGCGCTGGAGGTCCATCGCAACACTGTGCGGCAGCGCGTCGCCCGAATCGGCGAGCTGCTCGGTCAGGACCTGGCCGAGCAGGACGTCCGCATGGAGCTGTGGTTCGCCCTCAAGTGGCTCCAGTGACGGGCCTGTTGCGCTCGGGCCGTCACGGTCACCGTCAGACTCACCTGTTCACACTTCACCTGCTCAGAGCTTCGTCCACGCTTCGGTGAGCACAGAACGGAGAATCTGCTCGGCCTCGTCGAAGATCTTCTGGTCGGAGATCAGCGGCGGTGCCAGCTGGATGACCGGGTCGCCTCGGTCGTCCGCGCGGCAGTAGAGCCCGGCGTCGAAGAGCGCCTTGGAGAGGAAACCGTAGAGGACCCGTTCCGACTCCTCATCGGTGAAGGTCTCCTTGGTGGCCTTGTCCTTGACCAGCTCGATGCCGTAGAAGAAGCCGTTGCCGCGGACGTCACCGACGATCGGCAGGTCCAGCAGCTTGCTCAACGTCGCACGGAAGGCGTCTTCGTTGTCGAGCACGTGCTGGTTGAGGCCCTCGCGTTCGAAGATGTCGAGGTTGGCCAGGGCCACAGCTGCGGAGACCGGGTGGCCGCCGAAGGTGTAGCCGTGCAGGAAGGTGTTGTCGCCCTTCCAGAACGGTTCGGCGATCCGGTCGGAGATGACGGCGGCACCGATCGGCGAATAGCCCGAAGTCATGCCCTTGGCACAGGTGATGATGTCCGGCACGTAACCGAACTTGTCGCATGCGAAGAGTGTGCCCAGGCGTCCGAAGGCGCAGATGACCTCGTCCGAGACCAGCAGCACGTCGTACTGGTCGCAGATCTCGCGCACACGCTGGAAGTAGCCGGGCGGCGGCGGGAAGCAGCCGCCCGCGTTCTGCACCGGCTCCAGGAAGACGGCGGCCACGGTCTCCGCGCCCTCGAAGAGGATCTGCTGCTCGATCTGGTCGGCGGCCCAGCGGCCGAACGCCTCCGGGTCGTCGCCGTGCAGCGGCGCACGGTAGATGTTGGTGTTCGGAACCTTGTGGGCGCCGGGGACCAGCGGCTCGAACGGCGCCTTCAGGGCGGGCAGTCCGGTGATCGACAGTGCTCCGTGCGGGGTGCCGTGGTAGGCGACGTTGCGTGAAATGACCTTGTACTTGCCGGGGTTGCCCGTGAGCTTGTGGAACTGCTTGGCGAGCTTCCACGCCGTCTCGACGGCCTCGCCGCCGCCCGTGGTGAAGAAGACCTTGTTGAGATCGCCGGGGGCGTTGTGCGCCAGCCGCTCGGCGAGTTCGATCGCCTTGGGATGGGCGTAGGACCAGATCGGGAAGAAACCGAGGTCCTGCGCCTGCTTGTTGGCGGCTTCGGCGAGTTCAGCGCGGCCGTGCCCGGCCTGGACGACGAAAAGCCCCGCGAGACCGTCGAGGTAGCGCTTGCCGTTCGCGTCGTAGATGTAGGTGCCCTCGCCGCGGACGATCGTGGGGACGGGCGACTTCTCGTACGACGACATGCGGGTGAAGTGCATCCACAGGTGGTCGTGGGCGGTCTTGGAGAGATCGTTGCTCACGGTTATCGAGTTCCCCAGGTGTAGGTCTGCTTGCGCAGCTTGAGGTAGACGAAGCTCTCGGTGGAGCGCACGCCGGGCAGCGAGCGGATCCGCTTGGTGATCATTTCGAGAAGGTGTTCGTCGTCCTCGCAGACGATCTCCACGAGCAGGTCGAACGAACCGGCGGTGATGACCACGTAGTCGACTTCGTCGATCTCGGCGAGAGCGTCGGCCACGGACTCGAGGTCGCCTTCGACGTTTATGCCGACCATCGCCTGCCGCATGAAGCCGACGGTGAGGGGGTCGGTCACGGCGACGATCTGCATGACACCCTGGTCCTGGAGTTTCTGGACCCGCTGCCGCACAGCCGCCTCGGACAGGCCGACGGCCTTGCCGATCGCGGCGTACGGACGTCGTCCGTCCTCCTGGAGCTGTTCGATGATCGCCAGCGATACATCGTCAAGCGAACGGATGCCGGTTGTCTTCTTCGTGTCTCGAGCCACGCACGCCACTGTGCATGAGACCTCCTCTGTATTGCAACCCGTAGGCGATGTAATCCGAAGCTAAACGTGCCTGCAAGAACAGAATTCGTCGTCCTGGGTGTGGTGGTATATCGAAAGCGTTGTGATGCTGGTTAGGGTGGCCATCTCACCCGATGGACAATGGAGCAGGAGGGGTGCGAAGTGACCACCGAGCTGCGTCGGCTGCGCAACTACATCGACGGGGAGTTCCGGGACGCCGCTGACGGCCGGACCACGGACGTGGTCAACCCGGCCACGGGCGAGGTTTATGCCACGGCCCCGCTTTCCGCCGCCGCCGACGTCGACGCCGCGATGGCCGCCGCCGAGAAGGCATTTCCGGCTTGGCGCGATGCCACGCCGGGCGCGCGGCAGAAGGCCATCCTGAAGGTTGCGGACGCACTTGAGGCCCGCGCCGACGAGTTCCTGGCCGCCGAGTGCGAGAACTGCGGCAAGCCCCTGGAGCTGACCCGGCAGGAGGAACTGCCGATGATGCTCGACCAGATCCGCTTCTTCGCCGGCGCCGCACGGATGCTGGAGGGCAAGTCGGCGGGCGAGTACATGGAGGGCCTGACGTCTTTCGTGCGCCGCGAACCGGTCGGTGTCTGCGCACAGGTCGCACCGTGGAACTACCCCGCGATGATGGCCGTTTGGAAGTTCGCGCCTGCGCTGGCAGCGGGCAACACGGTCGTGCTCAAGCCGTCCGACACGACGCCCGCCTCCGCCGTCTTCATGGCCGAGGTGATGGGCGAGGTGCTGCCCAAGGGCGTCTTCAACGTCGTCTGCGGTGACCGCGACACCGGCCGCCTCATGGTCGAGCACAAGACCCCGGCCATGGCCTCGATCACCGGTTCGGTGCGCGCGGGCATGGAGGTCGCGGGCAGCGCGGCCAAGGACGTCAAGCGTGTGCACCTGGAGCTGGGCGGCAAGGCGCCGTGCATCGTCTTCGACGACGCCGACATCTCCAGCGCGGTCGAGGGCATCCGGGACGGCGGCTTCTTCAACGCCGGTCAGGACTGCACCGCGGCGACGCGCGTGCTCGTGCAGGAGGGTGTGTACGAACAGTTCGTCGCGGCGCTCGCCAAGGCCGCCGCCGACGTGAAGACCGGCGACCTGAGCGACGAGGACTGCTTCTACGGGCCGCTCAACAACCCGGTACACCTGGAGAAGGTGACGGGCTTCATCGACCGCCTCCCCGCGCACGCCAAGGTCGAGTCCGGCGGCGAACGCGTCGGGGACAAGGGCTACTTCTACGCACCGACAGTCGTCTCAGGGCTTCGCCAGGACGACGAGATCATCCAGAACGAGGTCTTCGGGCCGGTCATCACGGTGCAGAAGTTCGCCGACGAGGACCAGGCGGTGGGATGGGCCAACGACATCGAATACGCGCTGGCTTCGTCGGTCTGGACGACCAACCACGGGCGTGCGATGCGGATGTCGCGGGTGCTCGACTTCGGCTGCGTATGGATCAACACGCATATCCCGCTCGTCGCGGAGATGCCGCACGGCGGATTCAAGAAGTCGGGCTACGGAAAAGACCTCTCGATGTACGGCCTTGAGGACTACACGCGCGTCAAGCACGTGATGACGGCATTGTGAGTCCGCGGGTCTGCGGGCCCGTGAACCTGAAGCTGTGAAGTCGTTGCGGGCCCCGGGGCGTTGAGCGCTCCGGGGCCCGCAACGTGCTCGGCGTGAGGTGTCCGGCGCCGACGGGTTCCCCTGTCCCGTACGCACAGCAGTCGTGTCCGTTCAGGCAGGAGTCCAGTCCGCGTT
>DATMEI010000944.1:0-13696 GCA_035556995.1 Streptomyces sp. | reverse complement strand
CGACCTCCCCGACCCGGGCCCGGGGCAGGTGCGCGTCCGTCTCGCAGCCGCCGGCGTGTGCCACTCCGACCTGTCCCTCTCCAACGGCACGCTGAGCCAGCCCGTACCCGCAGTGCTCGGCCACGAGGGCGCGGGCACCGTCGTCGCCGTCGGCGAGGGCGTGGAAGGACACTCGCCGGGTGACCGCGTCGTCCTCAACTGGGCGCCCTCGTGCGGCGAATGCCACTTCTGCGCCCAGCTCTCCGAACCCTGGCTGTGCGTGAAGGCGAACGCCGGGACGACGGTCCCCTACGCCCGTACCAAAGAGGGCCAGGACCTCTATCCCGGACTCAGCTCCGCCGTCTTCGCGGAGGAGACCGTCGTACCGGCGCGTGCCGCGCTGCCACTGCCAGAAGGAGTGCCGCTCACCGACGCCGCACTCCTGGGCTGCGCCGTCCTGACCGGCTACGGCGCGGTGCACCACAGCGCGCGCGTGCGTACGGGCGAAGCCGTGGTGGTTTTCGGCGTGGGCGGCGTCGGCCTGGCCACGCTCCAGTCGGCACGTCTCGCCGGGGCCGGCCCTCTGATCGCCGTCGATGTCTCCCCGGAGAAGGAGGAGTTGGCGCGCACAGCCGGTGCGACCGACTACCTCATCGCCTCCGAGACCACCGCCAAGGACATACGCAAACTCACCGGCGGCATCGGCGCGGACGTCGCCATCGAGTGCGTGGGCCGCGGCGAGACCATCCGTACGGCCTGGAACTCCACGCGACGCGGCGGCCGCACCACGGTCGTCGGCGTCGGCGGCAAGCAAGAACAGGTGCAGTTCTCCGCCTTGGAGCTCTTCCACTTCGCCCGGACCCTCACCGGCTGCGTCTACGGCAACTGCGACCCCGCGCAGGACCTGCCCCTGCTGGCGGGCCTCGTACGGGAGGGACGCCTGGACCTGGGCGCGCTGGTGACCGAACGTATCGGCCTGGACGGAATCCCGGCGGCGTTCGACGCGATGCTGGCGGGACGCGGGGGCCGCGCACTGGTGGTCTTCGACTAGGGTCCTGCGCCGGCAGCGTGGCCACCACCACTGCCTTCACCTCGACGACCGGTGATGGCTGGCTGCCTTGAGGATGTGGGCGAGACCGAGACGGGCCATGCGTCCACCCTTCTCCCGTCGGCGTCGAGCTCGCCACCACCTCCCCGGACAGACCGGGCAGTACCGCGACCGCGCCGGCGGCCAGTTCGGCTGATCCGCCGGGCTTCCGCAGCCGAGCCATGCGGTGACCACTGGGGTCCCAAGCACCAACCGCAGTCAGCCGGTTGCCGGTCGATCGGCTGACGCGATTCCCGCGGGGTTCAGCGACGTTCCCCGTGGGAGTCACGTGTCCGCGTGATGAGGACCTCGATGCCGTCAAGGATCCGGTCGAGGCCGAAACGGAAGTCCTCGTCGGGGTCCTCGGCGGTCTCATCGAAGACCCCGGCGTCGAGAACCTCCCGCAGTGCCGGAAACTCCTCCGGCCCGGTGAGCATGGCGAGTTGGGTGCTGTAACCGAGCAAGAAGGTCTCGTCGGTGTCCCCGATCGCGCGCATCGCCGTGGCCAGCTGGCTCTCAAGGAGGGCCTGGCTGCGTACGTACTGGCTGACCAGCAGCAGCGCGGCGAGCTGCTCACCCGGGTCGAGACCGGCAGCATGGAGGCAACTCAGCCCGGATTCCATCCATTTGACCGAGTTCGGTGTCACGGGTGGTCCGCTGATGGAGATTTCCGTGGACCACGGATGGCGTCGCGCGACCGTCATGTACTCCACGCCCCAGCGGACCATCCCCGTCCGCCAGTTCTCGTCCACTCCCGTCGCGGGCGCCCGTTCGAAGATCGAGTCCGCCATCAGCGTGACGAGTTCGTCCTTGGCTCTCACGTAGCGGTAGAGCGACATCGTCGCGACACCGAGCTCCTGCGCGACCCTGCTCATCGACACCGACTCGAGTCCGTCCGAACTCGCAACGGCGACACCGGCGTCGACGATCTTGGAGAGGCTCAGTGCGCGCTTGGGGCCCTTCTTCGGCTGCTCCCGGAAGCCCCATGCCAGCTCGAAGCTGGCCGGCAGTCCCGTGGGGGTGTTCTCGCTCATGGCCTCGCTTCATGAAGACGATTGACATCCGCGCTTCTGCGTATAGCCTACACAGTTAGTTAATGCGTATGGGATACGCAGAGAGGGGTGGGGGTCTTGGACACGGCGATCGAGGCAGTGGGGGTGGCGAAGTCCTATGGCGAGGTGCGTGTGCTCAAGGGAGTTGACCTTGCCGTGCAGAGCGGCAGCGTGGCCGCACTGCTCGGCCCGAACGGCGCCGGCAAGACGACGATGGTGCGCATTCTCGCCACGCTGAGCCCCATGGACGCCGGGCACGTCACGGTGGCGGGCTGCGACGTCCGGCGAGAGCGCGGCAAGGTCCGCCGCAGGATCAGCCTCACGGGGCAGTACGCAGCGCTCGACGAGCTGCAGACCGGCATGGAGAACCTGCGCATGATGGCCAGGCTGGTCGGCCGGAGCCGCAAGGAGGCCAAGTCTCGCGCCGCTCGGTTGCTCGAGCAGTTCGAACTGGCAGAGGCCGCCGGCCGGAAGGTCAAGACGTACTCGGGCGGCATGCGCCGCAGGCTGGACATCGCCGCGGGCCTTGTCGGCAACCCTTCGGTCATCTTCCTCGACGAGCCGACGACAGGTCTCGACGTGCGCAGCAGACAGACGATGTGGTCCGTGATCTCGGATCTCGCACGCTCAGGCGTGACGGTGCTGCTGACCACCCAGTACCTGGAGGAGGCCGACAGGCTCGCAGACCGGGTCGCGGTGCTCGACGGTGGCCGGATCGTAGCCGAAGGCACTCCCGCCGAACTCAAGCAGCGAGTCGGCGGGCACAGGCTGGACCTCACCATGGCCGACTGCGCCGCGTTCGAGCGGTTGCGTCACGAACTGGGCGCGAGGGTGGTCCTCGCCGACGCGGAGGAGCGGATGCTGAGTGTCGCGACCGACGGTACAGCGGCCGAAGTGCGGGCCCTGCTCGACGAGTTCGACCCCGCACGTGACGCGGTGCAGCGCTTCAGCACGCACGGAGCCTCGATGGACGACGTGTTCATCTCGTTGACCGGACGCGCCGCAGATTCCGGCAAGGTCATCGAGAGCCAGAGGGAGGCCGCGCATGTCTGAGCTGACCAGCACGCGCGAGGCCAGTCGTCTGCCGGACGCGTCCGCCCGGCCACTCGCGCTGCTGCGGGAGACCTTCACCATGTCGCAGCGCAGCGTCCGGCTCACGATGCGGGAAGTCGACGGGCTGCTCACCGCGCTCATCCTGCCCGTCATGATCATGCTGCTGTTCGTCTACCTCTTCGGTGGCGCGATCGACGTCCCGACGGATCAGTACGTCGACTTCGTACTCCCCGGTGTGCTGCTGATGTGCACGGGGTTCGTCTCCGCACTTACCGCGACGAGTGTCACGCGGGACATGAATGAGGGCATCATCGACCGCTTCCGCTCCATGGGAGTGGCGGGCGGTTCGGTGCTGGCGGGGCACGTCGTCTCGAGCCTGGTGCGATGCTGCTACGCGTCAGCGCTGATGCTGGCCACGGCGTTCCTGATCGGCTTCCGGCCGGAAGCCGGCGCGCTCGACTGGCTCGGAGTGGCCGGCGTACTGATGATGTTCGTGTTCGCGATCTCGTGGCTGGCAGCCGTGTTCGGACTGCTGGCCCGGACCCCTGAGGGCGCGAGCGGGTTCAGCTTCGCCATCATGTTCCTGCCCTATGCCAGCAACGGCTTCGTCCCGATCGAATCGATGCCGGGCTGGGTGCAGAGCTTCGCCGCGAACCAGCCGGTCACGCCGGTCATCGAGACGCTGCGCGGCCTGCTGCACGGCACGGCGATCGGCTCGAACGGGGCGACAGCTGCGGCCTGGTGCGCAGGCATCACCGGGGTGTCCATCGTTCTCACGGTCGTGCTCTTCCGGCGCCGCACCGCCTGAGGCACGTGCGGCTCCGGGGGCCGAGCCCGCTTCCAGGAGTGTGCTCCTCACCCCGGGTAGCGGGCAGCGAGGCCGTCGATGAGGGCGTGCAGACCGGTCTCGAACGCGCCCTCGTCGACGCGCTGTTGGTGATCGGCGAGCAGATGCGCCTGATCGAGGTGCGGGTAGTCGCGCGTGTAGATCTCCGCGTCGTCGATGAACCCGCGGGCGAACGAGCCGAGTGCGGAGCCCGCCACGAAGTAGCGCATCAGGGCGCCGATGTGTGTGGCCTGTGCGTTGGGCCAGCCGGCTTTGGTCATGCCGCCGAACACCGCGTCGGCGATACGCAGTTGACTCGGACGCCGTCCGGGGCCCTGCGCGAGGAACGGCACGATGTTCGGGTGTGCGGAGAGTGCCGCACGGTAGGAGCGGGCCCACTCCAGGAGTGCCTGGCGCCACTCGGTGCCGTCGGTGAACATCGACACCTCGACCTGCGCGCAGACCGTGTCCGCGACGGCGTCGAGGATCTCGTCCTTGTTGCGGAAGTGGTTGTAGAGGGACGGTCCGCTCACCCCGAGTTCCGCGGCGAGCCGCCGCGTTGAGACCGACTGCAGCCCTTCGGCGTCCACGAGTGCCAGTGCGCAGGCGACGATCCGGTCGCGGCTCAGCAGGGGTTTGGTCGGTCGGGCCATGCGGCAAATAGTAGAACGCGCAGCGCAGGAAACTAGCGCCGCTGACCTGGTTCTTCTTCCGCCGGCCAAGGGGCCCCGGCTCAGCTCCCCTGACCGGGTGTCCCACTCAGCTCGCGGAGGGCCCTCGTCGTGAACTCGTCGAGAGGATAGAACAGCTCAATCGCCAGTTCCGACAGCGTCACGTCGGCCGGGGCTCCGAACGTTGCCATGGTGCTGAACATCGACAGCTCGCCCTGCGGGGTGCGGATTCTCAGCGGGACCTGTATCGGACTCGGCCGCGCTGTCGGGACGTCGGCATCGGCCTGCTCCTCGTCCACGGGAACGGGAACCGGGTACCGGCGCACCTCCTCGTACAGCGCACGCAGGTCCGCGTCTCCGGTGGCGTCGACCTGGCGGAGCAGCCGTTCGAGGAAGAGGGCCCGTACCTCGCCGAGATTGGACAACCGCGAGGCCAGCCCGTCGGGATGCAGAGCCAGCCGGAAAACGTTCGGCTGCGGCTCCAGCAGATGGGGCGGTATGCCGTCCATGAGCACGGACATCGCCCTGTTGCCGGTCAGTACGTTCCAGCAACGGTCGACCACAACGGCGGGATACGGCTCGTGCGCCGTCAGCATGGTGTCGAGCGCGGAACGGACCGACGCCATGAATTGATCGTCGAGGCTGCTCTCCCGGTACGCCGGCGCGTAATCGGCGGCCAGCAGCAAGGTGTTGCGCTCCCGCAGGGGGACGTCCAGGGCGGCGGACAGGCGGAGCAGCATCCTTCGGCTTGGGCGTGCGCGGCCGGTCTCCACACAGGACAGGTGACGCGCGGAGGTGTCTGCCAGGAGGGCGAGTTCGAGTTGGCTGAACCTGCGACGCCGCCGCCAGCCCCGTAGCAAGACGCCCACCCGGGACGGCTGTTCCACATCCATGCCCGGGAGGGTAACGGCCACTGGATCACGGAGGCCATGACCTCAGAGGTCATTGAGCCCCGCCCTCTGCGGTGCCACCGTCTCCCCAAGTCGGCCGAGGTCAGACCGCGGCCCGTAGACCGAGGAGACCCGTATGACCCTTCCGTTCATGACCCGGCAGCGCCCAGCGGGCGGCAACGCCGCATCCGATCTGTTGCGTACCATCCTGCGCATCGACGGCTGGGGCACCGCCGCCTTCGGAGTCGTCATGCTCGCCGGCAGCGAGTGGCACAGCGACCGGCTTGGGCTGCCGGCCACTTGGTCCGTCCCGTTCGGAGTCGCCATGTTGGGCGGAGCCGCCGCGCTCGCCCTCATCGCCGGCTATCCCGAGATCCCGTCGCGCCTCGCCGCGGTCGTCGTCGTGGGCAACACGCTTTCCTGCGCGGCAATGCTCTTGCTGGCGTTCACGAACGTCGTGCCTCTCACCGGACTGGGAACGGCCTTCATGGTCGTCGGAGCGCTGGTGGTCGCGGTCTTCGCCGAACTTGAGTTGATTGGCCTTCGGCGATCGAGGAGCGCCGTACGGGCATAGAGGCGCGCCACGTCGCGGGCCGCTCGTACAGGCCACGCAGCCGCCGGCTTCCGCTCCTCGGGCGCAGACGCTAAGCAACTGCTCAGCCCCCGTTGTATGGTGTTCGCGGTCGATGGGAAGGGCGAGCGCGATGGCAGCGGAGACGGGGTCCCAGGGCGTGAAGGCCGTCGAGGACGACGACCTGGCGGAGGCCGACGAGTCCTTCGAGGGTGTCACTCCTGATGCCGCGCGGCGGCTGCTGCTCGGTGCGGTGGAAGCCTTCGCGGAGCGCGGGTTCCATGCCACCACGACCCGCGACATCGCGGGTCGCGCGGGCATGAGCCCCGCCGCGCTCTACATCCACTACAAGACCAAGGAAGAGCTGCTCTTCCAGATCAGCAAGGTCGGCCACGAGCGTTCCGTCAGTGTGCTGGCCGAAGCCGCCGATGCATCCGGCGGCGGGCAGTCGGGCAGTTCCGGCATGAGCGACTCGGACCGGCTGGCCCGCGCGGTGCGGCAGTTCGTCCGCTGGCACGCGGAGCACCACACCACCGCACGTGTCGTGCAGTACGAGCTGGCGGCGCTCGGCGAGGAGCACTACGAGGAGATCGTCGCGCTGCGGCGCCGCAGCGAGGAGATTCTGCGCGGGGTGCTGGAGAGCGGCGACGCCTCAGGTGAGTTCGAGGTCGCGGACATCCGTGGCACGACCCTCGCGGTGATGTCGCTGTGCATCGATGTCGCCCGCTGGTACAGCCCCTCGGGCCGCAGAACCCCTGACGAGATCGGCAGACTGTACGCCGACCTCGTCCTGCGCATGGTCGCTTCCGCGGGCCCGTCCAGGGCGGGGCAGCCGGGCTAGCCCGAGCCTCAAGCACGTGGCCGGTCCCGGCCCGGAAGGGCGCCCACCGCCTTGGCGCCGCGCCCCGGCTCGCCACACGTACGCTCCTGGTGTCAGCAGACGTACGCGCCCCGTCTCACCAGAAGTACCGGCTGAGGCTCTCCGCGACGCACACGGGCTTGTCGCCGCCTTCCCGCTCGATGGTCACCTTCGCCGCGACCTGGATGCCGCCGCCGGCTTCGCTGACGTCCACGAGTTCCGCGCGTGCCCGCAGTCGTGAACCGACCGGCACGGGTGCGGGGAAACGGACCTTGTTGACGCCGTAGTTGACGCCCATGCTTACCCCCTCCACGCGCATGATCTGCGGTACGAGGGCCGGCAGCAGGGAGAGGGTGAGGTAGCCGTGGGCGATGGTCGTTCCGAAAGGGCCGTCCTTCGCGCGGGCCGGATCGACGTGGATCCACTGGTGGTCGCCCGTCGCGTCGGCGAACAGATCGATCCGCTTCTGGTCGATCTCCAGCCAGTCGCTGACGCCCAGTTCCTGGCCGACCGCGGCCACCAGTTCGTCGGTCGAGGTGAAGATCCGGGGTTCCGCCATCCGTACAACCTCCCGCATACGTCTCGCCCAGCCGCGTGCTAAGCGCTCGCTCAGCATGCTGGGCGGCGTCGATGCCTGTCAACGCCGACCGGGCGGGAGGTTGCAGGGGGCCCGGCCTCATCCGGCCTTGTGCCGGCTGCGGGAGGTCAGCTCCGAGGTCCCGTTCATGAGGCATGTCAGGGGCGGGCCGGTCTGTGAAGTTCGGGTCAGCCTCGCGATGTGGCCATCGGTCCCAGTCCGTACCGGAGGTGAGGACTGGGGAGGCGGAGGACGTCGTTACCGACGTCGTGGTCCATGGCGCTGATCATCCGGCGCAGCACGTCCGCGAGCCGCGGTGTGGGCGGCGTCGACGGGTCACACGGCAGCAGTGACCTGCCGCCCCACGTCAAGCGGTGCCATTCGTCGTGCGGCGCCGGTTGTCTGATTCCGTGACGCTTCTCGTCTCTGCGGCGGGATGCGACCTGCGACTCGTACTCGAGCCATACCGCCCGGGCTTCTTCCAGCTCTTCGAGAGCGGAGATCAGCAGTGCCGGGTCGGGTTCACGGTCGTCCGGCCGGAAACCGGCGCGGGCACACAGGTGTTGCCATGTCGCGCGGTGCCCGTACGGGGCGAATCGCTCAAGGCATTTCCGCAGCGCCTGGCGGCGCTGGGACGGTGCCCTGTAGGGGTCGCGAACCTGCTCTGCGAGGGCTCTGAAACCGGCCAATCATCCCACCTCCGACGGACTGGACCCGACTCGTCGGCGATGTGACGTAACTGCCGCGCAATCGGATCCCCCCGTTGCGAAGTTCATGACTTTCAGGTCGTTAGGGCCGTTCTGTTGATACCGGCCTCCCGGATTCGGTGAACTACCCCCGCCCGGCGGGGCCCACGCACAGGGGAGAGGGATTCTCACGGGGCTCTCATGACTTCTCACCGATCTCTCATCAGTCGTGAAGACCTCGCAACGATGAGCACTTCTCCGTCATGTGACCTGGGTGAAGTTCACAGGCGAGGGTTTCTCCTGCCACTCCTGAAATGCAAGGTGTGTGCACCTCTTCTCCGAACTACGGTGAGGGGACGAGACAACGGAGGAAGGGCCTGGCCACTGAGAAGGCCCCATTGAGAAGGCCAGGCCCTCGGTGCCGTGGAGGGTCGGATGCGCCGGCCGTGATGCCGCAACCGGCTCATCGGGCCACGACGGCGCGTTCAGCTGACGGCAGCGCCGAACCACTTGGGCAGCTGACTGAGCAGATCCTGCTGATCTTCACCGGCCCAGGCCACGTGACCGTCCGGCCGCAGCAGCACCGCGGGCACGTCCAGTTCCTCGCTGACGTCGACGACGTGATCGACCCGGTCTGCCCAACCCGCCACCGAAAGCCCGCCGGTCTGGTCGAGCAGCAGTCCGCGGCCGCCGTGCAGCAGCTCGTAGAGGCGCCCCCGCTTCAGCCCCACGTCCCGCATTCGCCGGCCGAGCAGTCCGTGTCCCTCGCCCAGGTCGTAGCGGACCCCGGTCGCAGTGATCTTCTCGATCAAGTACCGGTTCACGTCCTCGAAGTCCATCAGGTCCGAGACCAGCCGTCGCACTGCCCGGGGGCCCGGCTCGGTGGACATCAGCTGCATCTGTGCGCGGGTGTTGTCCAGCACGTCGGCGGCCACCGGGTGCCGTTCGGTGTGGTAGCTGTCCAGCAGCCCTTCCGGTGCCCAGCCGCCGACCTCGGCGGCCAGTTTCCAGCCGAGGTTGAACGCGTCCTGGATGCCGAGGTTGAGGCCCTGCCCGCCGACCGGCGGGTGGATGTGCGCCGCGTCGCCGGCCAGCAGCACCCGGCCGGCCCGGTAGCGCTCGGCCTGACGGGTGGCGTCGCCGAAGCGGGACAGCCAGCGCGGTGAGTGCACGCCGAAGTCGGAGCCGCCGACCGCCCGCAGCTGCTGCTTGAACTCCTCGAGAGTCGGCGGGGCAGCGCGGTCCTCGGCCACCCCCGCGGCGGGCACGACGACGCGGTACACCCCGTCGTCGCCGAAGGGCCCGACGCCGAACCGCAACTCGGTCTTGCGGACTTCGGCCACCACGGCGGCCAGCGTCTCCGGTTCCTCCGTCACCTCCATCTCGCCCAGCAGCGTCTCGACCCTGCTGGGCTCACCGGGGAAGCCGACGCCGAGCAGTTTGCGCACCGTGCTGCGGCCGCCGTCGCAGCCGACGAGGTAGCGCGAGCGCAGCAGGGTGCCTCCCCCTGCTCCGGCGCCTTCGCCGGCCACCTCGGCGGTCACCCCGTGTTCGTCCTGGCTCAGCCCGGTCAGTTCGCAGCCGCGCCGGATCTCGGTGCCGAGCTCGGTGGCACGCTCGGCCAGCAGGCGGTCGGTGATGGTCTGCGGGATGCCGAGGACGTACGGATGTGCGGTTTCCAGCCGGTCCGGTGACGGCTTGGTGATGGCGGCGAAGAAGCCGCCGACCGGGTACTTCTTGCCGTGCGCGAGGAACCGCTCCAGCAGACCGCGCTGGTCCATCACCTCGATGCTGCGTACGTGCAGGCCGAGCGAGCGGACATACCTGGCCGGCTCCGCCTCCTTCTCCAGTACGACCACCTGCATGCCGTGCAGCCGCAACTCACCGGCCAGCATCATGCCGGTCGGCCCGCCGCCGACCACGATCACGTCAATCATGAAACCCCCATTGAACGAGATGGAATTCGGCCAGCCGTTCCGCGCAGTCCGGTGGGGGAGCAGTCGGCCGGAGAGGCACGCACGCCCCGCACCTCCGCCGAGTCCCCCCAACCCCACCGCGAGTCCCGCCGGCGGTTCGACGTCCCTGCGCGACTCATTTGCCGACAACAGCACACGCACTTCGCGAATCTGCCATTTCCGCAGGTTCTGGCCTTGGCCGACAATTCTGCGGCACGACCCGGGCCTTGCCGCAAGCCCCCCGGTGCGCTATACGTTGAGAGAGGCAAGGAGCGGGCACGGCTCCTTGCCTTTGTCGTCCGCTGTGTACGGACAAACCTCCTCCCGAAGCGGCGACGCACCGCGTACGGCGGCAGCGTCGGCCCAGGAGGATCCCCCGCACGGGCCTACGCCCTTCGTCTTCGCCTTCCCCGTGCTGCCTCCCGCAGCAACGGCGGGCGCGGGACGAGGAGTCGGCAAGCGGCCCGTGTGCGCGGCCCGGCGCAGGCGACGACAGATACCTCGGCCGGTGCAGTCGGCATTTTTTCTGCGCCGCCTCGGACCGTAGATCAGACGAACAAGCTGGTCAGAGCCGTGCCCTCGGACTCCCCTCGCGCTCAGGTGTTCGGTCCCGCTCTTCCCTCACCACATACCGACTGGTTAGTCTGCCGCAGCGGGGAGAGAGCGAAGCAGCCAGCGAAGGGGAGTTGCGGGGATGGAGTCTTTGCGCGACAGCGGCGTGGTCGTGACCGGCGGAGGAGGCGGAATCGGTGCGGCTCTCGCCCGGCGCTTCGCCGCCGAGGGTGCCCGGGTCGTCATCAACGATCTGGACGCCGGCAAGGCCAGGGCCGTCGCTGAGGAGATCGGAGGCATAGCCGTGCCCGGCGACGCCTCCGCGGTCGTACCGGTGGCCCGCGAAGTGCTCGGCGGCAGGATCGACACCTTCTGCGCCAACGCCGGCGTCGCCCCGCACGGCGGCCCGGAAGCCACCGAAGAGCTGTGGGAGACCGCCTGGGACGTCAATGTCATGGCGCATGTACGGGCAGCGCGCGAGCTGGTTCCCGACTGGCTGGAGAGCGGACGCGGCCGTTTCGTCGCCACCGTCTCCGCCGCCGGGATCCTCACCATGCTGGGCTCGGCCCCCTACAGCGTGACCAAGCACGCGGCGCTCGCCTTCGCGGAATGGCTTTCGGTCACCTACCGCCACCGCGGCATCGACGTTCACGCCGTCTGCCCGCAGGGCGTACGCACGGACATGCTCGCCGGCACGGGCCCCGCCGGTGACCTCGTGCTCTCCGAGACGGCCATCGAACCGGAAGCCGTCGCCGACGCCCTCTTCGCGGCGATGGCCGAGCAGCGCTTCCTCGTACTGCCGCACCCGGAGACCGCCGGCTACTACGCGGCACGTGCCGGCGACCCCGACCACTGGCTGGGCGGCATGAACAAGATGCAGCGCAAGCTCGAAGCCCTGCTGGAGCAGGAGGAGTCAGGGGAGTCGGCGGGGCAGAAGGAGCCGAACGAGGCGCAGAAGGGGGCGGCACGTTGACGGGGACGGTGACGTACGAGGACAAGCCCTGGCTGACGCAGCTCAACGAGGCGCAACGCGCGCCCGTGAACCCGCCGGAGACCATCCTCCACGCCTTCCGCGAAGCGGTGGGCACCGTTCCCGAGCGCACCGCCCTTGCCTACTTCGACGGCCGGCTCAGCTACAGCGAAGTCGACTCCCTCTCCGACGGCGTCGCCGCCCATCTCGCCGGGCGCGGCCTGGAGAAGGGCGACCGGCTGGCGCTGATGCTGCAGAACAGCCCGCACTTCGTGATCGCGCTGCTGGGCGCATGGAAGGCCGGCGCCACGGTGGTGCCCGTCAACCCCATGTACAAGGGCGGCGAGGTCTCGCACGTCCTCGATGACGCCGAAGTGACGGCGCTGGTCTGCTCGGACCGCGCGTGGGAGGCGTATCTGCGTGAGACGGCCGCCGGCTCGCCCGTACGCATCGCACTGACGGCCTGCGAACTCGACCTGCAGTCACGCGACGACAAGCGGGTGCTCGACTTCGGGAGGGCCGCGCCGGCCGACGACGCGGACGATCTCCTCGCCGTCGCGCGCAGCGGTGGAAGCGCGCCCCAGGGGCGTGAACTGACGGGCGCCGACACAGCTTTGATCAGCTACACCTCGGGTACGAGCGGCACCCCCAAGGGCGCCATGAACACCCACGCCAACATCACCTACAACGCCGAGCGGCAGCACACCGGACTCGAACTGCCGGACGGCGCCTGCATCTTCGTGCTCGCACCGCTCTTCCACATCACCGGAATGGTCTGCGAACTGGCCTCCTGCATAGCGGGACAGGGCACGCTGGCCCTCGCCTACCGATTCGAGGCGGGTGTCGTCCTGGACGCCTTCCTGGAACACCGCCCCGCCTTCACCGTCGGCCCGTCCACCGCCTACATGGCTCTGGCCGCGCGTCCGGAGGCCACCGCGGAGCACTTCGCGTCGTTCAGCATCCTCTCCTCGGGCGGGGCGCCGCTGCCGCCCGCCCTCGTGGAGAAGCTCGGAGAGGCATTCGGCCCGTATCTGCGCAACGGCTACGGGCTCACTGAGTGCACCGCGCCCTGTGCGAGCGTCCCTCCGGGGCGCAGGGCACCCGTCGACGCTGCCTCCGGCACTCTGGCGGTCGGCGTGCCCGGCCCGGACACGGTGGTGAGCATCGTCGATGAAGAGGGCAGGCCGGTACCACTCGGTGAGCAGGGGGAGATCACCGTCCGCGGACCCCAGGTGATACCCGGCTACTGGCGTCGGCCCGAGGAGTCGGCCGCCGCCATCCCGGACGGTGAACTGCACACCGGCGACATCGGTTTCATGGACGCCGACGGCTGGCTGTACGTCGTAGACCGCAAGAAGGACATGATCAACGCCTCGGGTTTCAAGGTCTGGCCGCGTGAGGTGGAAGACGTCCTCTACAGCCATCCGGCCGTGCGGGAGGCGGCGGTGGTCGGTGTGAGCGACGCCTACCGCGGCGAATCGGTCAAGGCGTACGTCAGTCTGCGCCCGGACGCCCCGGCCGGGCCCGCGGAGCTGATCAGTCACTGCAAGGAGCGGCTGGCGGCGTACAAGTATCCGCGTGAGATCGAGATCCTGACGGATCTGCCCAAAACGACCAGTGGGAAGATCCTCCGGCGGGAACTGCGTTCTCGCGGTGACAGCGGCAATGCGAGCGGCGGCGTCAGCGCGTAGTACGCGGTGAGCGGGCGCACGGAAGAGAGGCAGGTGAGGGCTCATGGCCACGCCGAAGACGACGCCCCGGAGCGGCGTCAAGGAGAAGGGCGGTGCGGGCGGTACGGGCGGAGTCCCTCCTGTGCCGCAGCGGCTGATGGCCGCCGCCACCCGCCTCTTCTCCGAGCAGGGATACGACCGTACGTCCGTGCAGGAGATAGTCGAGGCGGCGGGCGTCACCAAGGGAGCGCTGTACCACTACTTCGGCTCCAAGGACGATCTTCTGCATGAGATCTAC
>DATMEI010000943.1:0-4887 GCA_035556995.1 Streptomyces sp. | reverse complement strand
ACCGCGTCCGGCTGCCAGTTGTCCACCACGTCCATCAGCGGACGCTCAGCGAGTGCCGCCAGTGGCGCACTTCCCGGGCGTGGCACCGCCGCACCGCCCGAGGCCCGCTTCGGTCCGGGTGCGAGGAAGGCGGCGTAGACCGCCGCGTACAGCTGGGGGGCGTGCCGGACCGCGCCCCGGTAGCCGGCGCGCAGGGCCGCCCCGACCCCCGAGGGGAGCAGTGCGAGCACATCCTGGATGAGGACGTGGTGGCCACGTGCCCGCAGCCTGTCGGCGAGCTCGCCCGCCACCGCGTCGTGGCCTGCGCCCATGCTCGCGCTGAGCACCAGGAACCGTTGCCGCATAAGGCTCCAGAGGGTCGGATGGTTCAGCGCCGTGCCGAGGCCCGTACGCCCGTACCGAGTGGCTGTGTGCCGCGGTACGGGCTCCGCGAACCGGGTCCGGTCGAGTGATTCGGGTGGCTGTGTGAACAAACGCGCAGAGGCGGCCTCGGCCGATAGCCAGCATTCTGAAAGTCCTGCTCCTGATCACCGGAGGGCGTCATGTTCGACAGTTCTGGGCGGCTGGTGCGGCCCGGCGCGCAGCGACCGGTGGCTCTCATCACCGGTGCCTCCTCGGGCATCGGGACGGCGGTCGCCGAACAGCTCGCCTCGGAGGGCAGCTGGCGGCTGCTGCTCAACGGTCGTGATGAGGAGCGGCTCGCGGATGTCGCAGTCCGTACGAGGGGAACAGCGCTGCCCGCCGACGTCACCGATCCGCAGGCCCGCGCCCGCCTCGCGCGTGAGGCGCTGGCGCACGGAGGGCGCGTGGACGCGCTGGTCGCCGGGGCCGGCATCGGCTGGGCGGGTCCGTTCACGGGGATGCCCGTCGAGTCCATCGACAGGCTGCTGGCGGTGAACCTGTCCGCCGTGGTGCATCTGGTGCGGCTCCTGCTGCCCGGCATGGTCGCCCGGCGTACGGGCCGTGTGGTGCTGATCGGCTCCGTCGCGGGGTCGGTGGGGGTACGGGAAGAGGCGGTGTACGCGGCGACGAAGGGCGGTCTGATGGCGTTCGCGGACAGCTTGCGCTACGAGCTGGCCTCCTCGGGGGTCCGGGTGTCGATGGTGATGCCGGGCGCCGTGGACACTCCGTTCTTCGGCCGGCGCGGAGTGCCGTACCGCCGCTCCCGGCCGCGGCCGGTGCCGCCCGGACAAGTGGCGGACGTCGTACGGAAGGCCATGGTCTCCGGACGCCCCGATACGTACGTGCCGGGCTGGCTGAGCATGCCGGCGCGGATTCACGGTGTGGCGCCCGGTCTCTTCCGCAGCCTCGCCCAGCGCTTCGGTTAGGGGTCGGTACGACGTGTTGTTGATCGTCTCTGTCGTGCTGGCACTGATGGCGGCGCTGGCCAACGCTGCCGCGTCCGTGCTGCAGCGGCGTGCGGCCGCGACGGAAAAGGCCACCTCCACCGGCCGTGGCTTCTCGTGGCTGACCCACCTCCTGCACCGCCCGGTGTGGATGTGGGGCTCGTTCATGCTGGTGATCTCGGGGATCTGCCAGGCGGGTGCCCTGGGGACGGGCCCGCTGGCGGTGGTGCAGCCGGTGATGGCGACGGAGCTGCTCTTCACGCTCGTGGTGGGGAGCATCTTCTTCCACCGCCGCCCGGACACCCGCGCCTGGTGGGCTTTCCTCACCATGGTCGTCGGCCTCGGCGCCTTCCTGATCCTCATCGACCCGTCGGTGGGCACGACCCGCGTTCCGGTGGGCAGATGGCTTGCGGTGGGGGCGGTTCTGCTCGCCATCGTGATCGGGCTGCTGGTGATCGCCACCCGGCTGCCGTCCGCGCCGCGGGCCACGGTGCTGGGGGCCGCCACAGCCATCGGCTTCTCGGGCACGGCGGCGTTGATGAAGGATGCGATCGCGCGCCTGTCCGACGGGCTGGTCGCGCTGCTGACGGCATGGCAGACCTACGGCGTCGCCATTCTCGGACTGGCCAGCTTTCTGCTGCTTCAGGTGACGTTGCGGGCCGGGACCCTGGTGGCGTCCCAGCCGGCACTCACCCTGGGCGACTCACTTGTGAGCCTCGTGCTGGGGGCTGTGCTCTTCGACGAGAACCTCAGACTCGGCCTGTTCGTCGTACCGGAGTTGGTGGCACTGGCCCTGGTCGGTGCGGGCAGCGTGCATCTGGCCAGGACGCCGGAGGTCTCCGGCAAGGAGCAGGAGGAAGTGTGGTGAGCACAGCAGCCGCTCGCATACGCCGCCGCGCTGCCGCCGGCGCTCTGTGGACCGGAGCCGGCGCTCTGACCGGCGCCGCATGGCACCTGGGTCCGGCAGCGACCTGGCTGCCCGGCGTGCGCAGGGTGCTCAGCCCCTCGCTGGACGGCCGCGGCGACCCCGGGCACGTCGCCCTCACGTTCGACGACGGGCCCGACCCGGGCAGCACCCCGCACTTTCTGCGGGAGCTGGACCGGCTCGGCGCGCGGGCCACCTTCTTCGTGCTCGGCAGCCAGCTCGAGCGATATCCGGATGTGGGACGGCGCATCGTCGCGGAAGGGCACGAACTGGCCGTACACGGCTGGCAGCACGAGAGGTTCTGGCGCCCCAGGCCGCTGTCCGACGTGCAGGATCTGGCACGCGCGGTGGACTCCGTGGAACGCGCGGCCGGTGAGCGTCCGCGCTGGTACCGGCCGCCGTACGGCGTGCTCACCGCGACCCGCTGGAGGGCCGCGCGGCGCCTGGGGCTCCAGCCTGTGCTGTGGACGGCGTGGGGACGCGACTGGACCAGCTGGGCGGACGCGGAGAGTGTGCTGCTGGAGCTCGCCGAGCGGTTGTGCGGCGGAGCGACCGTACTGCTGCACGACACCGACCGCTCCAGCGCCCCCGGTGCCTGGCACGCGGCACTGGACGCGCTGCCTCACCTGGTGATGCGGTGCCGTGCCGAGGGGCTGAGCGTCGGGCCGCTCGCCGAGCACGGTCTGCGGCCCGGCCGGTACGTGCCGGCGGACGCCCCCGTCTGAGGCCCGCCGTCACGCTGCGGGCCGCTGCCCGACGCCTGCCGGAACGTGCGCTCGCGCGCCGGCACCCCAGGCCCGCACAGCTCAGCAGATGCGCGGCAGTTGCTCCCCCACCGGGAGGTCGACCACACGTGTGCCGCCCAGCGCTGTACGGGCGACCACCATGCCCGGATGTGCCTCGACGCACTCGCCGATCACCGCCGCCTCCGTGCCCAGCGGGTGCTCCCGCATCACCGCCAGCACCGCATCGGCGTGCTCGCGCGGGACGAAGGCGACGAGCTTGCCCTCATTGGCGACGTACATCGGGTCGAGTCCGAGCACCGCGCACGCGTTGGCCACCGGCGGCGGCACCGGGACGGCCTTCTCCTGGAGGACCACGCCCACAGTCGCCGCCACCGCGATCTCGTTCAGCGCAGCCGCGAGTCCGCCCCGTGTCGGATCGCGCAGAACGTGCAGATCGGGCGTGACGCCGAGCATCGCCTCGACGAGCCCGCCGAGTGCGGCACAGTCGCTTTCGACGTCCACACCGAATTCGAGCCCGTCACGCACGCTCATGACGGCGACTCCGTGCACGCCGATCGCCCCGCTGACGATGACGACGTCCCCCGGTTCTGCGCGTTGCGGGCGGATGTCGACATCGTCCGGGATGAGGCCGATGCCCGCGGTGTTGAGGTAGATGCCGTCACCGCGCCCCGCCTCGACCACCTTCGTGTCGCCGGTGGCGATCTCGACGCCCGCGCTGCGGGCGGCTGCCCCGAGGGCTTCGGCGACCCGTGAGACCAGCGGCACCTCCACGCCCTCCTCCAGGATGAAGCCGCAGGAGAGGTAGGCGGCGCGCGCGCCGCTCATGGCGAGATCGTTGACGGTGCCGTTGACGGCGAGGTCGCCGATGCTGCCGCCGGGGAAGAACAGCGGCCGTACGACGAAGGAGTCGGTGGAGAAGGCGATGCGTGCGCCGCCGAGGGTGAACGCCGCTGAGTCGGCGAGCCCTGCGAGCAGGTCTCCGCCGAAGGCGGGGGCGAAGATGTGCTGGACGAGTTCGGAGGAGAGCGCTCCGCCGCCGCCGTGGCCCATCACGACTCTCGGCTGTCCGCGCAGCGGCGCCGGGCAGATCGGTCCTGTGAAGTCCGGTGCGGCGGTGCCGGGTCCGGCGAGGTCGGTGGTCTCAGACAACGGGGCTCCCCTCCAGCGGTGCCTTCGCAGACGCGCTGTTCACACTGCCGGCCGTGGAGGTGCTCCGGCTTCCGGTGCCGAGCCGGCGGTAGAGGTAGTACGCGGCGCACGCGCCCTCGCTGGAGACCATCGTCGCGCCGAGCGGGGTGCGGGGGGTGCACACGGTGCCGAACGCCTCGCACTCGTGCGGCTTGAGCAGCCCCTGAAGGACTTCGCCGCTGCGGCACTCGTCGGGTTCCCGTGTGTCGATGCCGGTCACCGAGAAGCGGTGTTCGGCGTCGAACTCCCGGTAGCGGGCGGAGAGTTTCCAGCCGCTGTCGGGGATCACCCCGATCCCACGCCACGCCCTGTCGGTGACCTCGAAGATGTCGGCGAGCATCGCCTTGGCCGCCGGGTTTCCCTCGGGCGGCACGACCCGCGCGTACGCGTTGTCGACGGTGTGCTCACCGCGCTCCAGTTGACGGACCGTGCGGCGTACGCCCTCCAGTACGTCCAGCGGTTCGAAGCCGGTCACCACGATCGGCACCCTGAACCGCTCGGCCAGCGGCGGGTATTCACCGACACCCATGACGCTGCACACGTGCCCAGCGGCGAGGAAGCCCTGCACCCGGCAGGACTCGGACTGCATGATCGCTTCGATCGCTGGAGGCACGCGCACGTGACTGACGAGCAGGCTGAAGTTCTCGATGCCCAGCCGCTGCGCCTGGTGCACGGTCATGGC
>DATMEI010000942.1:0-2099 GCA_035556995.1 Streptomyces sp. | reverse complement strand
TGCGACCGCACCCAGACGGGCGCGCAGCTGGTCGCACTCGCCTGCGAAGACGAGCGGCGGATAGGACTCGAGCTCGGCGATGGTCTCGCGCAGAGCCTCGTGGTCCGGCCAGTCGGGCTGCTGCGCCGCGGGAAGGTCTTGCCAGGTGCGCGCACCGGCGTCTGGGTTGGCGTTCACATTCACGCGCCCCAGGTTACGGGGTCATGCCGGCGGTACCTCCGCAATGCCCGAGTGGTGAGACGGAAAGCACCCGCGCGTAGCGGGCTCATGTAGGCTCCGCGCCATGTTCGCGCACGCCTGCACCGGTTGGTGGTGGACCGCTCATACGGCGGCCCACTGACTGCGCGCGCACCAAGACTCAGCGACAGACACGAAGGCCGCCCGAGGGGCGGCCTTCGGTGTGTCCGCGGCCGTTCCTCCCCTGCGTGACTCACGCAGTGACCAGGAAGGAACCCACACATGTCCCGACCCTCCGACGAGGCCGCCCCCTCCTCGCCGTCCGCCCCTTCCGCGTCCGCGCTCGTGCGGCGGCTGCTGCGCGGGGACGCGCCGCCCTTCGCGCTGCTGCGCAGGCGCACCCCCGGACGCGACGAGAACACCGTCGAGATCCTCACCGGGCCCGTTCACGAGGCCGCGCGGCTCGCCGACATCCCGGACGGTGAGCTGGGCGCGCTCGCCCTGGTGCCGTTCCGGCAGATCCGCGAGCGTGGCTTCGGCGTACGCGACGACAGCACTCCTCTTGCCGTGCTCATGCCGCAGGAGGTGCACGAGCTGCCGCTGGAGGACGTCGTCGCAGCGCTGCCCTCACACCCGGTGCGGGTGGAAGGGGGAGCCTTCGACGTCGCCGACGACGCGTACGAGGAGACCGTGCGCCGCGTCGTCGAGGACGAGATCGGGACGGGCGAAGGCGCCAACTTCGTGGTGCGGCGCACCTTCGGAGGCCGCATCGCGGGCTTCGGACGCGCCGACGCGCTCGCGCTCTTCCGGCGGCTCCTGAGCGGTGAGAGGGGCGCGTACTGGACGTTCGTCGTGCACACCGGCGACCGGGTGCTGGTCGGGGCGAGCCCGGAGGTCCATGTGCGGATGACGGGCGGCACCGTCGTGATGAACCCCATCAGCGGCACGTACCGCTATCCCCCCGAGGGCCCCGGAGTCGACGGCCTGCTCGCTTTCCTCGCCGACCGCAAGGAGAGCGAGGAGCTGTCGATGGTCGTCGACGAAGAGCTGAAGATGATGTGCACCGTCGGCGACATGGGCGGTGTGGTGGTCGGGCCGCGGCTGAAGGAGATGGCGCACCTGGCGCACACCGAGTACGAGCTGCGGGGCCGCAGCACGCTCGACGTACGGGAGGTGCTGCGGGAGACGATGTTCGCCGCGACGGTGACCGGCTCGCCCGTGGAGAACGCCTGCCGTGTCATCGAACGCCACGAGCGCGGAGGCAGGGGCTACTACGCGGGCGCACTCGCCCTGATCGGCCGGGACTCCGGAGGGGCGCAGACCCTCGACTCGCCGATCCTGATCAGGACCGCGGACATCGACGCCGGCAGCGGGCAGCTGCGGGTGCCCGTCGGCGCCACGCTGGTGAGGGCCTCGGACCCGGCGAGCGAGGTCGCCGAGACCCACGCGAAAGCGGCCGGAGTGCTGACAGCGCTGGGCGTGCGCGAGGCGCCCGTACGGCAGGAGCAGACGCCGCCGCGGCTTGCCGACGACGCCCGCGTGCGTGCGGCGCTCGAAGCGCGGCGTGCGGACCTGGCGCCCTTCTGGCTGCGGATGCAGACCACCGGGGAGCGCGGCCCGCTCCGCGGCAGCGTGCTGGTGGTCGACGGGGAGGACACCTTCACCTCGATGCTCGCCCATCTGCTGCGGGCCTCGGGCGCCCGCGTCGAGGTGCGGCGGTACGACGAGCCGGGGCTGCGGGAGGCCGCGCTCGGGTTCGAGGGGCCGGTCGTGCTCGGGCCCGGGCCGGGCGATCCGCGTGACGTCGCCGACCCCAGGATGTGCGTGCTGCGCGGGCTGACCGCCGGGCTGCTGCGGGAGCACCGGCACGGGCTGCTGGGGGTCTGCCTGGGGCACGAGCTGCTCGCCGTCGAGCTGGGGTT
>DATMEI010000941.1:0-4288 GCA_035556995.1 Streptomyces sp. | reverse complement strand
GAGCAGGTCAAGACCGCCTTCGCCCCGCCGCGCGGCGCCGAACGCGCCTGGAAGCGCGGCGAACTCGCGGCCGACATCAAGCAGCGCGAGCACAGCATCGAGCAACTGACCACGGTCACGTCGGGGTTGGGGTCTCCGCGTCCGGTGGCGCGGCGGCAGCTGCTCATCGGCGGCCTGGCGGCGGGCGGTGTGGTCGTCGCCGGCGGCGGGGGCACGGCGGCGTGGTGGCTGAACTCCCGTAAGGCGGAGGAGAACCTCTTCGCCTATCCGCCCGCCGCGGACACCCCCGAGGCGGACTTCCTGTCCGAGGACGACGGCGACTACACCATCGGCGAGCCGCCGAAGGCGCTGTGGAAACGCGAGCGGGTCGTGGGCCTCGACAGTCCGGCAGTGCTGCCCGTACGGGACGTCGTCGTCTTCGGCGGGGTGGACGGCGGTCTCGTGGCCCACAACGTCGTCGACGGCAAGAAGCGCTGGGCCGCGGAGGAAGTGCGCAGAACCGGCCGCTTCTTGTCGCTGTCCGACCGGCTGATCGCCGCCGTCGACGACAGGGGCACTCTGCGCACCTACGTCGCCTCCACCGGCGAGCCGAAGTGGACGGTGGACGCCGGCGCGGACGCACTGCTGGCGGCGGACGCCAAGGCGGTGTATCTGGTCACGAAGGACGGTGAGCTGCGCAGCGTACGCCGCTCCGACGCGAAGGTCCGCTGGACGGCGCCTGTTCCGCGGCCGTACCGCAAGAAGAAGCTGCTCCCGCCGGGCATCGCGGCCGGCGGCCGGCTCGTCGTGTCCACCGACGCCGGCGACGTGCTGGCCGTGGACACGGAAGACGGCAGCAAGGCGTGGGAGATTCGCGAGCAGTCCAACGGCCCGGTACGCCCGGCCCGTTGGCGCGACACCGTGTACATCAACGGCGACTCTCTGACCGCGCGCGCCCTCACCGACGGGAAGGAGCAGTGGACGAAGAAGGAGCGGGACCCCTGGGACCGGCACGAGACGTGGGGTCCGCCGATCGCCTACCCGACGGCCGTGTACTCCAGCCACGGGACGACGCCGCGCTGCGTGAACCCGTACAACGGCAGCGAGGTCTGGGACTCGCGGGCCGGGAGCATGATCGGCAGCCCGCTGGCCGTCCAGGGCAGGACGCTGTGGTCGATCGACGAGGAGACGTTCAACCAGGTGAACACCGTCGAGACGGACGAGGGCTTCACGGTCTGGAACTATCCGCTGCCCGAGGCGAAGCGCCCCCGCTGGCTCGTGGGCGGCGGCAACCGCGTCTTCGTGATGAACGACCACGCCCTCTACGCGCTGCCGGTGGCCTGAGCCCCGCGACCGGCAGGGGCGGTGGTGCGCAGCAGGAGTACGGACCTCAGGAGGGCGTACGGGCCTCCGCCAGCAGCCGGTCGACGTCCTGCTCGTCGATCTGAAGCGACCTGCCCACCGCCGTCAGCGCCTCCCGCTCCGCCGGGCTGTACGGACCGTCGGCGAGGGCGATACGCGCGCCGTGCAGCAGGAGGCTCTCCCGGCCTGCCGGGGCGAGATGCGGGGCGAGCGGTGCCAGCGCTTCGTGCAGCTCGATCTCGGCGGTCACGCTGTCGGCGCGGCCGGTCTCGGCGCTCAGCGCGGCCATGAGGATCAGCAGCTGGTCCTCGGTGCATTCGGTGAAGCCGGCGCTGCGCACTGTGTCCACGGCGGCCTGGCGGGCCGTACGGCTCTCGCCGCCGCCCGCGGCGAGGACGGTGAGGGCGATGGCGTGGACGGCGTCGCGCAGCAGGGAGGCGAGGCGGTACGTGGTGGGGTGGTCGAGCGTTTCCGTGCCGAAGTGCCCGTGGCAGGCGGCGCATTCGAGGACCGTGGCCACCGCGCCGCGCGAGAGCAGCGGCACCCCGAGCAGCACGAAACGGCGGCGGCCGTTGCGGCGGCGGTAGCTGCGGTCGCCGCCGCAGCGCGGGCAGAAGAAGTCCCCGTCGTCCACGGTGTGCCAGCTGGTGCGTACGCCCCCGAGGCGCAGCCCACGAACACCTCGCGACCTGCTTCCTTGCTGGTCACGGGAACGCCTGTCGCCGCTCACGCCGTACCTCCGTCACGAATCGGCCACGCTGCCGGTGAACGTGATGTTAACCACAGGGGAGTTGCGGCGTCAGTAGTTCGTCCCGGCCGATTCAGGCCCGGGCCCTTGTGTGCCCGGCCCGTGGCGACTGCGGGCCTCACCCGGAAGTGGGAGAGGCCCGCAGGATGTGCGTGGGATGTCCGGTGGAATCCCGTGTGGAATCCCTATGGATGCCCGGACGGTGACGGCGGATCCGGTGCGCGCCCGTGCCGTCAACAGCCTCAGCGTGAGGCGCGGTTGACCGCCGAGACGACGGCCTTGATCGAGGCGCGGACGATGTTGGCGTCGATGCCGACGCCCCACAGCACCTTGCCTTCTATGGCGCACTCGATGTACGCGGCGGCCTGGGCGCCCGCACCCTCGCTCATGGTGTGCTCGACGTAGTCCAGGAGCCGTACGTCGACGTCGACGGTCTGCAGGGCGTCGAAGAAGGCGGCCAGAGGGCCGTTGCCGCTTCCCACGAGCACGGTGTCCTCGCCGTCGACCGTCGCTTCGACGGTGACCGCGTCCTGCCCGTCCACCGTGGTCGAGGTCTGTCCGGTGCGCAGAGCGATCCGGCCCCAGGCGTTGTCCGGGGTGGGCAGGTACTCGTTCTGGAAGATCTCCCAGATCGCGGCGGGTGTGACCTCTCCGCCTTCGCTGTCGGTCTTCTCCTGGATGATCTTCGAGAACTCGACCTGCATCCTGCGCGGCAGGTCCAGGCTGTGCTCGCCCTTCAGTACGTAGGCGATGCCGCCCTTGCCCGACTGGGAGTTGACGCGGATGACCGCCTCGTACGAACGCCCCACGTCCTTGGGGTCGATGGGCAGGTACGGCACCGCCCACTCCAGCTCGTCCACGCTGGTGCCGCGCTGCCCGGCGCGTGCCTCCATGGCCTCGAAGCCCTTCTTGATGGCGTCCTGGTGGGAGCCGGAGAAGGACGTGTAGACGAGGTCGCCGACGTAGGGGTGCCGGGAGTGGACCTCCATCTGGTTGCAGTACTCGGCGGTGCGGCGGACCTCGTCGATCTGGCTGAAGTCGATCTGCGGGTCGACGCCTTGGCTGAAGAGGTTCATGCCCAGGGTGACCAGGTCGACGTTGCCTGTGCGCTCGCCCTGGCCGAACAGACAGCCCTCGATACGGTCCGCACCGGCCATGACCGCCAGCTCGGCGGCGGCGACGGCGGTTCCGCGGTCGTTGTGCGGGTGCACGGACAGGCACACGTGCTCGCGGCGCGTCAGGTTCCGCGACATCCACTCGAAGCGGTCGGCGTGCGTGGAGGGCGTCGAACGCTCCACCGTCGCGGGCAGATTGAGGATGATCTCGCGGCCGTCCTCGGGCTGCCAGACGTCCATGACGCCTTCGCAGACCTCCAGCGCGAAGTCCAGCTCGGTGTCGGTGAAGATCTCGGGGCTGTACTGGTATCCGAAGGCGGTGCGGTCGTCCAGCAGCTTCTCCGCGTACTCCACCACCAGGCGCGTGCCGTCCACGGCGATCTGCCTGACCTGGTCGCGGGTGCCGCGGAAGACGACCTCGCGGAAGACCGGCGCGGTCGCGTTGTAGAGGTGGACGGTCGCGCGGTGGGCGCCGCGCAGCGACTCGACGGTGCGCTCGATCAGTTCTTCGCGGGCCTGCGTGAGGACGGAGATCGTCACGTCCTCGGGGATCGCGTCCTCTTCGATGATGGAACGCACGAAGTCGAAGTCGGTCTGGCCTGAGGCGGGGAAGCCGACCTCGATCTCCTTGTAGCCCATCGACACCAGCAGATCGAACATCGTCCGCTTACGGACGGGCGACATGGGGTCGATCAGTGCCTGGTTGCCGTCGCGCAGGTCGGTGGAGAGCCAGCGGGGGGCCTTGGTGATGCGGTTGTCCGGCCAGGTGCGGTCGGGGATGTCGACGGCCTCGTACTGCCCGTACTTGTGCACCGGCATACCGGAGGGCTGCTGCCGTACGGTCGCCGCGGTGATGGGCGTGGGGCGGCCGAAAGATGCGGAGGAAGTCATGTGCGTGGGCTCCTGATCGCGGAGGAGGCTCCGCGTGAGTGGGCTTCAAGGGCCGACGGTGGCAGCACCGGTCTCCGCGGGGAGGGGGTCGGCCGTACGACTACAGACCCTCGCCGCGGCAGCTAAGAAGCAGCAGCCCGAAACGCATGATGGCTGGAGTCTAACGGAGACAACCGGGTTACTGGAGTGCGTA
>DATMEI010000940.1:0-6164 GCA_035556995.1 Streptomyces sp. | reverse complement strand
CAGCAGGAGTTCGAGGTGGGCGGTGCCGTCGGAGAAGGAGCCGCCCAGGCCGCGGTTGTAGAGGGTCTGGCTGTCGTTGGGGTCGGCGCCTGCGCGCAGCAGCAGCCGGGCCAGTTCCAAGTCCTGCGGATGAGGGGGCTGGTCGTTCTCGCCGCCGCCGAAGGCGCCGGTGAGCGCGGTGAACGGTGAGGTCAGCCCCTCCCAGAGGAACCCCGCGTCCGGATCCGCGCCGTGCTCCAGCAGCAGCCGGGCCGACTCCAGGTGACGGCCCGGGACTTGGAACCGTGCGTACGTCAGATACAGCAGCGGCTCCCAGGCGAAGGGGCCGCCCTGACGGGAGGCGAGCCCGGGCTCCTCGGTGAGGGCGTGCGCGAGTGCGTCGTACGAGCCGGTGGCCGCCATCGTGAAGACGTTCGCGAGGGGAAGCTGTGGATGCCGCTCCAGCAGCAGGTCGGCTTCCCCGGTACGGCCTGGGAAGTCGGCACCGTAGGTGAGGCAGGCAAGACGGAGGAACTCCTCCGGCAGTTCGCCGCTCGCCGGGACCTGGTGGGGCGAGCGTGAGTACCGCTCGACGGTGCCGATGTGCTGCTTCAGCCGGGGCCAGCTCGCGAAGCCGTACATGCGCGCGGTGACGAGTTGCGCGTCGGACAGCTTGAGTACGTCCGGCGGCTCCGGATGGAACTCGTCAACGAGCCCGAGCGCGTTGGGCACTTCAGCACGCACGTACTGCAGCAGCGTCTTGGCCTGCTTGCGCAGCCGTTCCAGGCTGGGGTTGTCGGGCAGTTCGTGGATGGGCACAGGGGCCTCCCTTCCGTCTGCGCCTGTGTCCGCTGATCAGGCCGGAAAAGAGGTCGAGCCGCTTGCGTTCCACGAGTGTCAGGTGGGCTTCGCCCTTCCCGCGGACCGGTCGCGCCCTGAACGCGCGACCTGCCACGTTACGCCGGGGTCGTACCCGGTCTCAAGCTGTGCGTCGCTCATGAGGTCGTGATCACGGCCCCTTGGGCGGCGCCCCGGGCTTCCGGCGTCCCGTCGCGCTCTTCCTGGCGGCCCGGTGTAGTCTCATATACCCGGAGGGGGTATATGTTTCTGGTCCTGTGGGCTCTCCGAACGACGACACAGCCGGGCCTGGTGGGCCTCGTCGCTGCCGCGGCCTGTCACCGAGGGGACTGAGTGAGGCGGACATGATGAGCGTCGAGGGGTTCGTCGCAGAGGGGTTCGACGAGTTGCGTCAGGTCTTCCAGGGCCTGGTGGACGACGGCCGGGAGACGGGGGCGGGCCTGTCGGTCTGGCGGGACGGTCACGAAGTCGTCCGGCTGAGCGGAGGGTGGGCCGATGAGGGGCACGGCCGCCCCTGGCGCAGCGACACACTGGTCCAGCCCTACTCGTTGTCGAAGCCGTTCGCCGCGCTCGCGGCCCTGGTGGCCGTCCGCAACGGTGCCCTGACACTGGACGAGCCGATCGCCGGGTACTGGAGCGGATACGGACTCCGGGGGAAGGAGCGCACCACACTGCGTCACGTGCTCACGCATCAGGCGGGCCAGCCCCGCTTCCCGGCAGCAGCAGCCGGACTGGATCTGCTGGACGACGCCGGGCTGCGGGAGATTCTGGCGAGGGCCGCGCCGGAGTACGTCCCCGGTGCCTCGCTGGGGGAGCATGCGATGACTTACGGTCACCTGATCGACGGCGTCCTGCGTGCGGGTGCCGGGACGTCACTGGGGGAGATGTTCAACGAAGTGGTGCGGCCCGCGTTGGGGCTGGACGCCTGGTTCGGGGTGCCGGTGCACGCACTGCACCGTGTCGCCGACCTCGAATACGTGGAGCAGAGCTGGCCGCGTCGGCTCCCCGCCGCGCCGTGGCTCGAGACCCCGCCCGGCGTCCTGGACGTGGAGCGGATGAACTCACGGGCATGGCGGCAGGCGGTCTTCGGCGGCGTCAACCTGCACGTGAGCGCGGCTGCTGTGGCGGAGTTCTTCTCCGTGCTGACCAAGGCGGACGGCCCCGTACGCGGACTGCTGGGGGCTCACCTGCACCACGAGTACCTGTCCCCCCAAGTCACCGGTCATGACGAGGTCTTCGGCACCACAGCCACCTGGACACCCGGCTTCCTGCGCGATCGCGCCAAGATCGCCAAGGGCGGCGTCGGTGGCTCAGCGGCCTGGTGGTCGATCAAGCACAACCACGCCTGTGCCTACCTGACGCGACGACTGGACGATCACTCCCGGGCTGCCCGGATAGCAGCCGCCCTGGGGGATGACCTGACCGTGGTGCCACTCCGCTGAGGAGCGTCTCCCGGCCACTGACCGACTGAGCGATTTGCGACTTCCGGCTGAAGCCGAGGTGGAGACGAGTACGGCTGCGCTCTCCCAGCCTCACACTCGACAGGAGAGGAGAACATCATGGACCACAGCGATCACCACACCGGCGAAACGGGCGGCGCCGGGCCCGGATCCGAGGACATGCCGGTTCGTGGCGCCTCATGGGGGACCGCCTCGCGGGCCACGCTGCATTGCCTCACCGGATGTGCCATCGGGGAGATCCTGGGGATGGCCATCGGCACCGCTCTGCTCTGGGGGAACGTCCCCACCATGGTCCTGGCGATCGCCCTGGCGTTCCTCTTCGGCTACTCGTTCACTCTGTACGCGGTCCGCAGGACAGGCGTCAGCTTGAGCACTGCGATCCGCATCGCACTCGCCGCCGACACGGTCTCCATCGCCGTCATGGAATTCGTGGACAACGTGATCATCGCCCTGACTCCCGGGGCGATGGACGCCCATCTGTCCGACGGACTGTTCTGGGCCGCGCTCCTCGGAGGCTTCGCGGTGGCGTTCGTGATCACCACTCCCGTCAACAAATGGATGATCGGCCGCGGCAGAGGGCATGCCCTCGTTCACGCCCATCATTGACACCGCCTCTCGACCGGCGTGCCGGCCGCGAGCTCGGCCTGTTCAAGCCCAGGCCGAGCTCAAAGCCGGTCAGGCGGCCGTAACCTCGACGACCTGACCGGAGCGGCCGTGCATCCGCGAAGCGTCAGCCGAAGAGGTCGAGGATCTGCTGCCGGACCGTGAGGACGGACAGCACGCCGAAGAGCAGGACGACCCAGATCAGCGCGGCAACCCGGTATCCGCGCACCTTGATCGCCGCGGGGAGCGCCTTGCGGTTCATGAAGAGCAGCAGGCCCCCGTAGACGAACATCATCAGTCCGGCCACGCAGGCGGAGATCACGAGCAGCACCAGCGGCTGGTCGATCCCGATCAGCAGGATGACCATGCCGATGACGACGAGTCCCCACACCAGCCAGAAGTACATCCGGCTCTCGGTGTGCCGGGAGCCGCGCAGGTACGTCGACTTGAGGACGTCGGCCGCGAGCCTGCTCGTGTAGTCGACGATGCCCACTGCCGCGCTGAACAGCGCGAACGCTCCGATCAGCCAGAAGAGCACACCGAACCAGTCGCCGATCTGCGCCTTCAGCGCCTCGCCCTCGTCCTGCAGGAAACTCACGTCGTTGGCGAGGCCCGACGACCCGAAGAGCGTGGAGTGCGCGAGGAGTGAGGAGAGCACGATGGTGAGGACGGTGACGAGGCCGAAGGTCAGGGCCTGTTCGGTGTTGGCGAACCGCCACCAGCGCTTCCAGCGCTCCAGGTTCTCGCCTTCGGGGATGAAGACGTACCCGGACGTGGGGGCTCCCGCGGCGGTCTCGGCAGCGGCCGCGGCGGTGTCCTCCTTGCCGGTCACGGGGCTGACCAGCCGGGGTACGTAGTGGCCCATGCCGAAGCCCTTGTCCCGGATCCAGTTGCTCTGGCACAGGTTCTGTCCGCCGCCCGCTCCGGCGTACGCGAGCGCTCCCATCAGCACGGCGACGCCGAGCTCGCTGGGGAACTGGCCTATGTGGGTCACGCCTTGCGGCAGATCCGCCCAGCTGGACGCCTTCACAGCGAAGATCACCGCAAGCGCGAAGAACCCGCCGATCACCGCGACCTTCAGGAACAGCAGCCGCTCCAGCGCCGTGTAGACGACAGGGGCGAGCGTGAGGATCGCGCCGATGCACGGCAGCAGGACGAGCGCGATGAGGGTGGGATTGCCGCCGAAGACGTACGACGCCATGGTGGCGGAGCTGGTGACCCAGCCGGGCCAGAGGTTCGCGGCGTACGTCAGCAGCACCATCACCGCGCCCCAGTGCCGCCAGTACCGGTTGAAGCCGGTCACCGCGGTCTCGCCGGTGGCGAGCGTGTAACGCTCGATCTCCATGTTCAGGAACCACTGCGTGACGACGCCGATGACGGCGCCCCACAGGAAGACGAGACCGGCCTGCGAGGCGATGTAAGGCCAGAGGATGAACTCGCCGGAGGCCAGACCCACCCCGGCGCCGACGATGCCCGGGCCGATGATCTTCCAGGTCTGCCGGGGCGGGGGCGGCAGCTCCCGTACCTGGGGCGGCGGCAGATTTCGGGTGTTCAGGGGGAAGGGGCTGTCGGCGGGGCGGCCTGTGCCGCTCCGGTCGTCCGTGTGCGTCATCGGGGAACGCCTCTCTGGGGCCGGTCGGACGCGGGCACGTAATATCGCGGCAATCATCAAATGATTCGATGAGTGCGTCCAGGGGGTGGACAAAGATCGTGAAGCAGTACCGGACCATGCACCAGCAAGTCGTCGACGAGCTCGGCCGCCGCATCGTGAACGGCCTGGTGGAGCCCGACGGGTCGTTGCCCGTCGAGGACGCGCTCGCCGCCGAGCTCGGGGTCAGCCGCGGCGCGCTCCGCGAGGCGGTGAAGGCCCTGGCCGCCAAGGGGATGCTGCGCACCCGCCCCCGCACCGGCACACGCGTACTGCCCCAGGAACAGTGGAACCACCTGGACCGCGACGTGCTGCGCTGGCAACAGGCCCGCGATCCACGGCAGTTACTGCGCGACACGGGCGAACTGCGCCGGGCCGTCGAGCCCGAGGCCGCCCGGCTGGCAGCCCGGCGGGCCGGACCCGGACACATACGGGCCATGCTCGAAGCGCTGGAGGCGATGGAGGCCGCCGCTTCACGGCCGGGGCTCGGCGAGTACGTCGAGGCCGACATCGCCTTTCACCGCGCGCTGCTGGACGCGAGCGGCAACCGGCTCTTCGGCTCGCTGGGCCGCGCGCTCGACGTGGCTCTGGAGCACAGCTTCGCCGTGAGTTCGCGTACGCCGGGGGCGGTCGAAGCCTCGCTTCCATCACACCGCGCTCTCGCGGAAGCCGTGGACGGCGGCCTGCCCGCCGAGGCGTCGGCGGCCATCCTGGCGATCATCGACGCCGCTGAGCAGGAGATCGCCCGTTCGCTGCTGTCCCCCCGGTGAACGGGCCGCCGGTATCCGTCGGTTGAGGAAGTGCCGACGCCGTCGACGAAGGCGCGTCAGTGGTGGTGGCCGTCCCGGCCGAGGGTCTCCACGGGGGTCGCGCCGGGGCGGGTCCACTGCGGCACGGGCCGGCTGGTCGGGCCCCAGGTGGCGACGCCGTCGGCGTCCGAGCGCCAGTACCAGCAGGCCTGGCGGCCCTCGGACGGGTGCCCCTCGCGGACATCGCCGATCACGGGCCGGCCCTCGGGGTTGTCCTCCCACGCCTCGCCGCGGCCGTAGGGCGTCATGTCGAGCAGGCTGAGGGAGCCGTTGACCGGCTCGTTGCCACGGCCCGTCGTGGAGTAGGTGAGGAACACGCGGTCGCCGTCGCGCAGGAAACAGGCGATGTGCCCCATCTCTCCGCCGACCGGCGCCTCCACGCCCCGCACCGAGTACCAGGGCTGGGTGTAACCCATGAACTCGACGTAGGGACCCACCTCGTCCCACGGGCCCGAGGTCAGGAGGGCGAACGAGACGCCGCGGGCGTTGAGGTAGACGGCGTCCTTCACGTGCCAGGCCGTGGTGGTGCAGCCCTCGCACTGCCCCTGGTGCGGGGCGCCGTCGTACCACATGTGCTTGTAGACCACGAGCTCGTCGCGGCCCTGGAACAGGTCCAGGAACGGGACCGGCCCGTCGGGTCCGACGACCTCGACCGCCCCGTCGAGCTCCACCATCGGCAGCCGGCGGCGGGCCGCGGCGAGGGCGTCGCCCTCGCGCGTGTGGACCTTCTCGCGGACCAGAAGCTCGTCACGGGCGGTCTGCCAGGTGGCTAGGTCAACCACGGGCGGGCGGCCGGGCAGCGCGGTG
>DATMEI010000939.1:0-6280 GCA_035556995.1 Streptomyces sp. | reverse complement strand
CATCCAACGGCGGGTTAATTCAAATAGTGCTGTGACCATCTTTCGGATTGCCGGAGCATCTCCTTCCGGTCACCTCGCGAGGCACTCGATGCCGCCACAGGGCAGCCGATATGGGGCATTTTGTTCCGCTTTGACCCGGGGTTTGGGACGGTTAAGCGATGCCGCAGGGGCCGGAGTGATTCGCGCATCCTTTTGAGTGTGCAGTGCCGGGAGAGTTCGAAGGGGCGGCCGGTGTACGCGGTGGTGGGAGGCGTTCCGGTGCTTGTCCGGGCGATCGGCACTTCATTTACGACCCCGGAATACGCCGTCGAATCACGCCCACCCGGCGGACGATCCGCTTCATGTGACACGCGGTGCACGATTGCTCCCAACGGTGCGGCATTTCTTCACCAGTTGGTCATTCCTGTGCACGGGCACCGGATGCTCGAAGTCTCTTCCGCCGGATCTTCAGTAGCGAAGCTGTGACGCGCAATCGCATACTGAAGCGAAAGAAGCACGGAGAGCGACCGGGAACGGTGCGGAATAGCGGTAGGGGCAGTATCGCGGCGGGCAGTTCTTTTCCCGCGTTTTACTGCCCGCCTGGCACTGCAGCCGCCCCTGCCGCGTCAGGTCACGGCCCGAGTCACCCCGGCGCAGAAGGGATACGTCCCTGCGCGGGCAGCGTGGGCACATCGACCGGCACCGTCTCCGGATACTTCAGGCCACTTCCGGTGTTGAGCACGATCACGTTCTCGTCGCCGCGCAGCCATCCCGACTCACGGAGGCGTTCCACGGCGGCGAAGCAGGCCGCGCCTTCTGGGCAGACGAACGCGCCCTCCTGCCGGGCGACTTCCTGCTGCGCGGCGAGCAACTCCTCATCCGTCACCGCGATCGCGGTGCCGCCGGTCTGCCGTACCGCGTCCAGGACGAGGAAGTCACCCAGCGGCTTGGGGACCGTGATGCCGAAGGCGACCGTACGGGCGTCCGGGAACGGTTCGCTCTCGTCGGCACCCCGCTCGTACGCCTCGACGACAGGTGCGCACCCTGCCGCCTGCACGGCGACCAGTCGCGGCAACTCCCCGTCGAGCCAGCCGAGTTCGCGCAGCTCCAGCAACGCCTTGTGGATGCCGATGATCCCCACCCCGCCGCCGGTCGGGTAGAGGATGACGTCGGGCGTCCGCCAGCCCAGCTGTTCGAGGATCTCGTACCCCATCGTCTTCTTGCCCTCGAGCCGGTAGGGCTCCTTGAGCGTGGACACTTCCTGGAAGCCGTCCCGCTCGGCGACCGCGGCGGCCACCAGCTTGCCCGCATCCCCGATCAGACCGTCCACCAGGAAGAGTTCGGCTCCCGAGACCACGCACTCCGTGCGCGTGATCTCCGGTGCCGCGGTCGGCATCGCGATCAGGCTGCGCAGCCCGGCGCGCGCGGCGTAGACCGACCACGCGGCCCCGGCATTGCCGTTGGTGGGCATGGCGACGCCCCGCACGCCGAGCTCTGCCGCACGGGAGACGCCGACGGCGGCTCCACGCGCCTTGAAGCTTCCGGTGGGGATGAGGCCCTCGTCCTTCATCCGCAGCCCCGGTACGCCGAGGCTCGCCCCGTAGCGCGGCAGTTCGAGCAGCGGCGTCATCCCCTCGCCCAGGCTGCACACATGGCGCTGATCGCGTACGGGCAGCAGCTCGCGGTAGCGCCACAGGTCGGGTGCCCGTCCTGCGATCTCCTCCCGCGTCACCGTCGCGGCGACACGTTCGAGGTCGTAGCGCGCGAGCAGCGGGGCGCCCACCGATGAGGCCCCCTGCACCAGATCCGGATCACGCTCGGCCCCTGTGCGGGAACACTCCAGGTGGGACAGGGCCGAGAAGTACGCAGCCGGCATGCCGCTCCTTCCGCTCCGAGCGCGGTACGGGGGAGTTCGAGCAGAGCCCACGCCGGAGGACACCGTCAAGAGCGGGAAGCGCGAGCCGGCAGGTGAACAGCCGGGAGCAGACAGGCTCGATCCGGGCACCGGTACGCGCGGGCCCCGACCACCCTCTCGAGGGGCGGTCGTGGGGCCCCGGCAGCGAGCAGCACCCGGTTGCCCGTAGGCGTCCGTATCGCTCAGGAGTCCGGCACGGCGCTTTTCTTCCTCACCGAACCGGCACAGCTCCGGAACCGTTTCGTTTCAGGTTCTGCCTTCGCCGTTCACGTTCTCTCCGCGGAGGAATTCCCGGGTGCCGGTCAGAGGCGCCGCACCCGCGCGGAGATTCCGTGCCCGATAAGCAGGTAGATCACGGCAGGCAGGCCGTAGTTGAGGAATACGCGCACGCCCTCGTTGTCCATGGTGAAGATGTCCTGTGCCCACCAGGCGAGCCAGTCGGCCACGCCCTTCACGAACTCCACGAAGGGGTTTCCCTGGTTGGCCTCCAGCAGGTAAAGCATGATCCACAGGCCCAGGAACACGGCGGCTATGTCCGCGACGGTGTGGATGATCAGGGCGGTCCGGTCCGAACCGGAACCGTCGCGTGGCCGGCGTTCCCGGCGCGGGGACGGCTGGTGCCCGTAGTCGGGAGGCGGAGGCGGGCCGCCCTGCGGGTAGCCGGGCCCCGGAGGGGGACCGCCCTGCTGGCGGTAGTGCGGTTGCCTGGGCATGGGTTCGGTGTCGCTCACGGGGTCCCAATCCGACGCGCTGCAGCGTCTCGTCGATGGAGCAGAATGACCTCAGCGAGGCACTCCGGAAAACCCACGTCGATGTCGGCTTTCCGATGCCCGCATTCCCTCAGCGTCGCAATGGTGCGGGGGTGTTACTCACGGTCTCGGCCCGTCCGGAATGAACGGCCGTGGGGAGTACGCCGAGAACTCACCGCGTACGAACTCCGCAAATGCCGGGTCACGGGGCGGGAACCTGGAGATCCGGGCGGAGAACGGCTCACGGCCGCCCGGAGCCGGGCCTGCCAACTCCTCGCGCGGTTGCGACTGTTGATCCTTTCGCGGTGGGGTCCGCGGACTCTCACCACTCTCACCACAACAGGGGAAGCACAAATCAATGGGGGAACAGGGCCCCGCAGCGCGCTGAGCGACGCGTGCGCCCCGCCGGTCCCGCTCCCCGCGGCGCGGCCCGCTGCCGCCCTGGGCTCTGCCCATGCCGACCGACGACGAGCCGCGGGATACGCCTGCCTCGCTTCCCTGCGCTGGCTGTCCGGCCGGAGGTCTTTGCCCGCCGGTCCTGCTACTCGCCGATGAGCTTCAGCCCGTATTTGCCGGTCAGTTCGGCGACCCAGTCGTCCGAGAACGTCAGGCCGTACTGCTCGCCCAGCTCGTCGCGGCGGCGGAAGAACTCGGCGGGATCCTCCGCCGTCTCGGCGACGGCGCCCATCTCGTCGAAGAACCGCTCGAAGCCCGCGGGGGAGAGGATCTCCAGGATCCTCGCCGGTTCGGGCCCGGCGTTCCAGAAGGTGTGCATGATCCCGCGCGGCTTGAGGATGTACGAGCCGGGGCCCGCGGTGGCCTCCTGGTCGCCCACGCGTGCGCCGACCCGGCCCTGAAGGACGTAGGTGAACTCGTCCTCACGGCTGTGCATGTGCGGTGGTACGAGGCGGCCCGGATCGATGGGGTGCTCGACGACCGAGAACTGCTTGTCGGTCTCTTCACCCCAGAGTTTGAAGTCGACCCCCAGACCCCCGAGCCCGACGGACTTGCCCTCTTCCGGTGCGATCACGAAGTGGGGTGCGCTCATGGCGGCCTCCTTGATGCGCTCGGCGCCGCTTTCATCACCTTCTGCCATTTTATGCCCCGCGTAGAGGAGACGACCAGTGTCAGCCTCAGGCCCGCGAGCAGGGAAGATGCAGCGGGCGAGCCCGGCACGGCCGTTCCCTCACGCGGCCCACGCGGCCTCACGCGTCGGGAGAAGACCGCCCGCCCACGCGGTACCGCAGCCATACGAGCCCGCCGCCGGGCGTCTCGTTCGCCAGCAGGTCGAGCGTGCCGGTCGCGGAGGGCTCCGACGCGCGTCCATGCCAGGGCCGCCCGCCGCCCGTACCGGCGGCGAGGCAGGGGTGAACAAGGAGACTGACCTCGTCCAGCAGCCCCGCCTCCAGCAGGGCTCCGACGAGTGAGCCGCCGCTGTCCACCCGTACGGTCCGGGCGCCCCGGCAACGGCCGAGTTCGTCCAACGCCGCGGCGAGGTCGACGCGTTCGGCGCCGAGCACCCACTCCGCGACCGCCCGGTCCTTCGCCCTCGGTGGCGTGTGCCGGGCATGCAGCGCCAGTACGTCCGACCAGTGACCGGCATCCCGCAGGGCGTCCCACTGGCGGACACGGCCCTTGCCGTCGACCACGGCGAGCAGCGGGCCGTCACGGACGGGGCCGGGACGCGGAGCCGTGTCCAGCGCCTTTTCCTGCGCCAGGATGGTGTCGGCTCCGGCCAGGGTGACGTCTTCCCGCCAAGTCGCGGCGAGTGCGTAGAACTTGGCGACGTCCGGCTCGAAGCCCGTCGTCGCTCCGTCGAGGGAGACGGCGAGATGTGCCACCACGTACGGGCGCTGCGATGAGCGGTCGATGTCTGAGGTCACGCAACTGAACGTAGCGGCGGGCACTGACAGTCGGCCGGGCCACCGCGACGGCCACTTCACTGCACCGAGCGGGCCGTAGTACTAGGTACCTATTGCCTATGGTGTTTTCAGTCGGCATCCGCTGAGCTGGATGCTGACACCTGCCGACTATTTCGTGGACGGTCCCGGTGCGGGGCCTGTACGTGGGGCATCAGTCCCGTGGGGGACACGCCGTCAATGCGTAGCGTAGGGATTGAACGAACGGATGGAATGCGCGCGACTGTCTGATGCCGAGCTGCTTCCGCTTGTACGGGAGGGCGGGGAGTCCTCTCTCCCCGCGCTCGGCGAGCTGGAACAGCGTCATTTCCCGGCCGTACGGGCCTTCGCGTCGGTATGCGCCGTCAGCTCGCTGGCCGCAGACGAACTGGCCGTCCAGGCGTGGAGGCGGGCGCTGCGGCTTCAGGACGGCAGCGCCACCGGTGCCGTACGTCCTCACGCGCTCTCCGAGGTGCTGCGCACAGCAGCGGACTGGGCGGACACGGATGAACGCACCGCGCTGAACGCCGACTTGCTCGAATGGATCGAGGCGCAGCCCGCGGCGGTCTCCGAGGACTCCGTGGCGCCCCACGTCCCCCGTCCCACCGTCGCCGCACGGGCCTTCGCTGAACTACCGGACCAGAGCCAGACGGTGCTGTGGCACTGCCTGGTGGAGCATGAGGACGACGCGCGCATCGACCAGCTGCGCGGCGCGGGCGCGGGGAAGGTCTCCCTGGTCAACGAGCGTGCGCGGAGGGAGCTTTACAACTCCTACGTCCAGATCCACCACGACGGCATGGACGACCAGTGCCTGCGCTTCCACCGGATGGTGCTGGCCTACGCGGATCAGAGCTCCATCGACACAGCGGCCGATCTCGCCCCGCACCTGGAGGGCTGCGCCTACTGCTCCCGCGCCGTCGCCGACCTGAGGCGTATGAGCGTCGACTGCGGAGCCTTCCTCGCAGAGGCGATGCTGCCATGGGGAGGTGCGGAATACGCCACCTCCAGCCTCCCGTTGATAGCCACCGGCCACGATGCCGCCCCCTACGGAACGCGTGCCCCCTGCCGGCTCCGCCGCGCGGTTTTCGGAATCGGAGTGGGAGGCGGCGGGCGCGGGAACGGGGGCGCCGACGCCCGTACGAGCAGAAGGACCAGCCGCCGCATCAACCGCATCGTGCAGAGCGCCGCGCTCGTCGGCCTCTGCTCTCTCGTCGTCGGCCTCGCCTACTCCGGGGCTCTGCGTCCCGGAGCGCCGCAGAGCAGTGAATCCGCGCCGCCGGGGGAGTCCTCGCAGGCTCCCGGCCCACCTGGCCCTGCTCCTTCGACGGCCACGGCCACCGCCACATCCACGGTGACGGCGACGAAGACCTCGCCGTCCCGCCCCGGCAAGCCGAGTGAGACAGGCCGCCCCTCTGTCCCGCCTGTCCGCGGTGCGGCGCTCGAATGGCTCTTCGACGACGTCAAGGGCGGGGTCACGAAGGACACTTCGGGAAACGGGAGCGACGGCACGCTCGTCGGCGATCCCCTTCCGCGTTTCCTGCGGGGAGGTTCGATCGAGTTCGCCGGGCAGCAGTCCGTGGCATCGGACGGCGCCGTGGTCGACACGGAAGAGAGCTTCTCCGTGTCCGCCCGGGTGGTGCTGCAGGGCACGGAGGAGTTCCAGACCGTCGCGAGCCAGGACGGGTCGGAGATCAGCGGGTTCCAGCTCCAGTACGACGCGGATGAGGACCGCTGGGAGA
>DATMEI010000938.1:0-15922 GCA_035556995.1 Streptomyces sp. | reverse complement strand
TCCTCTGGCCCCGCGGCATGCTCATGGCCATCACCTCATGCTCAGGCCAAGCCGCATGGGCAATGCTGGTCCAGATCTCCCAGCACAGCAATGTCAAGCTGCGCGATGTCTCAGCCGCCCTCGTCGCCGCTGCGCCCGGAGGGCTCCTGCCGGCCGACATAGAACCGGCATACCGCCATGCGACGGCCCAACTGCGCGACGCGGACAGACCCTGAACCGACCCCTACCCGGACAGCCGTGGCAACGTCGGTTGCCGGATCGTGCTCACCAACTCCCGTACCGCGCCTGCGATCCACCACTCACAGCGGCCAGGCGTCAAGCAAGTCACCGGGGCCGTAGGTTGCATCGAGGCCCGGAGAGTCGACTCCGCTGCGCGAGACCGCCACGACTGGATCCACCACGTCAACCTCCGCACACGATACTAACAACAATGTTACCAACATCACCGTTAGTAAAGTACCCAGGGCTTATTACACAGAGTAACGGGCCATCCTGGTCGGCGAGCTCCCGCGAGATGTGCACGCCCGCCGACTTCACACGTTCGTCCAGGGCGTCGACTTCATCCGTGACCACGTAGAAGCCGGAGGTGCCCGGTGTGGTGACCCAACTCCCCGTCCGGCTTGTGCGAGCCCATCATCACTCCGCCGCCCTCAGGCCAGTCGAGCTGTGCGTGGGCGATCCTGCCGCCGTCCTCGTAGTCCGCCGTTCGCCGGAAGCCGACCTTTTCACCAGGAAGGCGATCAGTGCGGGCACGCCGTGGGCCTGGAGGGTCGGCCAGACCGACGGTGCGGGCGGCTGTACGTGCTCTGCGTTCGTCTCCGGAGTGCTCATGCGTCCCACTATCCGCCGGAGCGCCGGTCCCGGCTTGGGCATTCCGGCGCTCCTCGGCGGTCCGCCCCGTGTCTATGACTCGGTGACCTGCTGTCCCCTGGAGGTGTCCCCGGCGGGGTCCGGTTCCGTGCTCGCGGGCACGGGATCCGGCACTCTCAGAGCCGCCAGGCCCGCGACGGTGAAGAATCCCGCCCAGACGCCCCAGGCCCAGCCGCCCCACTCGACGGTCATGGTGATCAACGTGGGTCCGATGACGGTGGCGACCGCGAACCCCAGGTTCAGCGTGGCGAGATAACCCGTCTTCTGACCGTCGGGGATGTGCTGGAGCGCGGCACCCGTGGTGCCCGCGATGATGTACAGCTCGGCCACCGTGAAGACCACTGTGGCGAGCACGATGATCACCAGAGCGGGATAGGCGCTTCCCATCGCGGACAGCGGGACCGCGACGGCGGCGACCGCCGAGAGCAGGCCGCCCCAGAGCATCATGGCGCGGGCGCGGCGCGGCTCCTCGGAACCGCGCGAGAATCGCACCTGGAGCAATACCACGAGACCGGTGTTGATCACCTGGCACACCGTCACGGACCAGGAGGGCGCGTCCGTCTGCTGCACGATCCACAGCGGTACGCCCACGCCGAGCAGGAGCGCCGAGAGCGTCAGCGCCCCGTACAGCGTGGTGATCCCCAGGAACACCCGGTTCCGCAGTACGCGCGCACGTGTCGGCTGTCCGTCCTCTGTGTCCGACTCGCGCCCGCCGACGGCCGGGAAGCTGCGGCAGATCGCGGCGCAGCAGACGAACAGGACCGCGGAGCCCAGCATCACCGCCCGGTAGGCCCATCCGTCGCCGACCGCGATGGCCCAGCCGGCAGGAAGGGCTCCGGCGGCCAGCCCGGCGTTGCGCAGCGTTCTCAGTTTGGCCAGTGCCCCCACCGCGGTGGCGTTGTCGGCCTTGGCGATCAGGCCCGCCTCGATGAGCGGGCTGATCCCCCTGCTGAGCAGTCCGGCCACCATGGACACGACGACGGCGCCGGCGAACGAGGAGACCGTGGAGAGGGCCAGGAACGCCGCCGCCCGGATCAGGAACAGCACGGTCAGGGAGTTGCGGGTACCGAATCGTTCGGCCGCGCGTGCGATGGGCATCGCACCGACCAGCGAGGCGACGCCGGCGGCGCCGAGCACGAACCCGACGTCGCGGTTCGAGAGGCCGACCGCCTGGTCGAAGTAGAGGACGGACAGGGACAGATACATGCCCAGTCCCACCGCGTCGGACAGCCCTACGGCGTAGAAGCGCAAGACCGGCACCGCGGCGGGCGCCGGTTCCGTACCGGGTTCTTCCTTGGTCACGTCGTCTCCGCGTGGATGTCGGCCGGATCCAGTTCGACGCCGAGGGCGCGCTCGACGGCCTGAGCCGTGGCGCGGGCCTCGTCGAGCGTGCCGGCGCCCAGCATGAAGCTGGCCAGGTGCAGTGTGCGGTCCCGGCTGACCTCCTGGCCGGGCCGGAACCGCGGTGCCAGATAGACGAGCCCGGGGAAGCGCGCGAGAACGTCCTCCTTGTCGGCCTGCGCGGTGATGCGCCAGGTCCCCTGTGGGATCGGGATGAATCTGTGCCAGGCCGCGCGCTCCATCACGAACTCCTGGTCCGGTGGCACTCCGAGGGCTGCCCGTCCGATCTGCGCGGCGTAGTCGTAGCCGGCCGCCGTCTCCAGGAGAGAGGGAACGGGGCCGCCCGCACGGGCGTTGACCTCGATAGCCCTCGGGCCGTCCGGGGTGAGCGCGATCTCGGTGTGCACCGCACCGCTGGTCAGGCCCACGGCCCGGACGGCACGGTCCGCACAGTCGACGATGCCGCCCTGCGCCTCGGTGTCCAGGCGGCTGGGCAGGACGAGCCCTTCCTCCATGTACCCGTGGCGCAGACGCAGCCGGTCGGTCACGACCAGATGATGCGCGGTGCCTTCGACGATGAGGCTCTCCACGCTGACGTACGCGGCGTAGTCCGAGTCACCGTCGGACTCGACCGGCATCCGCTCCTCCAGGAGGAAGGCCTCGTCCCGTTGCAGGAAGGGACTGTCGGCGGCGGCGGCCTGCTTGTAGACGCGCTCCAACTCCTCCAGGTCATTCACGAGTTGTACGCCCGAGCTGCCGGCGCCGAGGGAGGGCTTGAACACCGCGGGCAGTCCGGTCACGTCCGCTGCCGCGGCGAGTTCTCCGGCGCCGGCCCCGGTCCCGGAGATCACAGCGAAGCGCGGCGACGGTACGCCCGCCTCGGCGAAGACCCGTCGCTGCTCCGCCTTCGACTGCGCGATCACCACTGATTCCGGGGTGTTCCCGGGGAGCCCGAGGCGATGGGCGATCTCCGTCTGCGGGCGCAGGAGCAGCTCCGAGTACGTCACCACGCCGTCCAGCGGGAGCCGTTCGTGCAGTGCGACCGCCACTTCGACGGCCTCGTCCAGACCGTCGACGGCGAGGAACTCACCGCGCAGCCCGCGGCCCGCCCAGTCGGCGCGTACCGCCTCGGGACCGACCCAGGCAGCCACGTACACGACGCTGACCGTCCCGGTGACGTGCCGCAGGGAGTCGAGAGCCTCTTCGGCCGAGTGGCCGCCGATGCCCGCGACGAGGAGAAGGTGCGGCTCGCCTCTGGACGGTTCGCCCAGAGGCTCGGGGCCGGTCCCGGTGGCGGTTGCGTTTGTGGACATCTCAGACTCCGGAGCCGTAACGGAAGGAGCACAGCTCCTCCACGAGGTCGTCCACGCGCCCCACGAGTCCGGCCAGTTCCTCCGGGGACGCGAAGTCCCCCGAGGTAGTGGCGACATGAGTGGGCGTGGTCCAGCCGCTGAGCGCCCGTACGACCGTACGCATGTGGTCGCAGGCCACCGAAGCGCTACGCGGGCCGCCGCCCGCCGCCAGGACGCCCACGGCCTGGCCGGCGAAGGCGTCGCCCTCCAGGTGGTCCAGGGCGTTCTTGAGCCGGCCGCTGAACGTGCCGTGGTAGACGGGGGAAGCCAGCACGAACCCGGAGGCGGCGGCGACCCTTTCCCGCAACAGGGCGGTCTGCCCGCCGGGAACGGGCTCGTCGTAGTCGTCGATGTCGTGCATCGCAGTGAACTCGAGCGAGAGGTCGAGCAGTTCGGTCTTCTCGCCTTTCTCGCGAAGCCGCTCCTCGACGACGGACAAGGACATGCGGGTGACCGAGTCCTTCGATGCGCTACCCAGGAGGCAAAGGATCATCAGATTCGTGCACCTTCTGTCGTGGTCGGATTGTCGGTGACGATGCGCACCCCGGACTCGGCCTCATTGACGAGCCGGCGCACCACATCGTGACTGTCGTCGGCGAATACGTGTGTGCTCAAGCCACTCCCCGAGAAGGAGGACGCCTTCGTGGCCCTGCCCGTGGACGCGCTGACGGACCGGTGGTAGGCCTTGCCGGCCACCGCCGAGTCGTCGAACTCCACGAGGGTGCCGCCCGGTGAGTAGTGCACGGTCCACCCCGCATACTCCGCTACGGGATCGCGCCGCAGTACGCGAGGGTCGCCTCCCGCGTCGAGGAGGAGTTTGGCGTGATCGAGGTTGACACCCCGCGTGGCCGCGAACGCCTCGGAGACACCGGCGCCGCCCGGCCGTCCCGCCAACTCGCAGAAGGTCAGGGCCCCCTCGTGGAAGAAGCCTTCGACGTGCAGCACCCCGGCCCCGATCCGCCAGGCGTCCGTCACCGATGCCAGCAGCCGGTCCGCGGCGATCCTCAACACGGGATCGGCTGTCGTCACGGAGGACAGCGGCAGTCCTCGGCGCAGGGCGAGAGTGTCCCGCACGTACACCGACACGTCCCACTCCCGGACGTCCCCGAAGACCACGGCGTCGATGTGGCACAGGTCGCCGGGGACGAACTCCTCGCACAGGAAGGCCATCGGCTGGAACGACTCGCGCAGCCAGCCCTCCACCGCCGTGGGGGTGTCGAGGATGCCGACGCCCTGGGAGCCCGAACTGCTGCGGGGCTTGACCACGACGGCGCCGTGCCGGTCGAACAGCTCTGTGACGTCGTCCTCGGTGGCGGCCACACGCCCTGCCGCGCAGGGGATGCCCGCGCCCTGAGCGATGGCCTTCATGGCGGCCTTGTCGACGAACTGCCGGGCCTCTTCCGGGGTGTCGCCGCCTGCGCCGAGTCTCGAACGCAGCGAAGCGGCGGGTTCCAGGAGGCGTTCGGACAGGGTGGCGACGCGGTCCACGGGATGGTTCCGGTGCACGGCCTGGGCGAGGCGTGCCGTCGCGTCGTGGTCGAAGACGTCGGTGTGCGCCGCGAAGTCGGTCTCGGCGGCGCCGTCACCGCCGGTACGCGCGGAGGAGGATAGGACGCTGACCCGGTAGCGGTCCGGAGGGAACAACGGCATGCCGTCTCCGTCCGTCCACGTCGCGGGTCCCACCCTGTCCAGAATCAGCACGTGGGTACGGTCCAGCGGCTCCGTACGGAAGACGCACGCGCGCTCCAGCCGGTCCGCCAGCTCTCCGGCACCTACGGCGTTCTCCGCGACGACCGTGCAGCGCATCCACACCGTCGGACGCTCACCGGGGTGCACGCTGCCCGCTTCGAACGGGACACGGGCGCTGAACAACTCGGCGCGGTCCCGTAGTTCGTCGCGCGTAGTGGCCTCCAGCACGCGGAAGGAGCCGCCCCGGGTCCGGAACGTCCGCTGGAGAGCGGCACGTTCGCGGCGCTCGACGGGCCGGTGGCACCGGCCGAGAGCGTCGCTCGCGGCGAGTGTCAGCAGGCTCCGTACGTGCACGGCGTCGTAAAGCTCCAGCGTCGCCGCATCGATGCCCGCGAGTACGGCGGGCGCGTGGGGGCGGCCGGAAGAGGACGAGGACAGGGGGAAGAAGCAGCGCACCACACCGGTCTCGCCCGCCGCCGCGGCGACGGCCGACTGCTCCGACGCCTCCCGCGCGGGGGCGTTCAGCCTGGAGGGGCAGGAGCTCTCCACGGTGACGGAACCCCCGTCAGCGCGGTCCGCCGCGGCGTCATGGTCGAGGACCGCGAGCGGCGTCGCTCCGTTCGGTCCCGCCAGCACCAGGACGGTGTGTCCGGCTGCGTTCGGGAACGGTTCAGGGCCTGCCGCGTCGGCATCCCGGCAGGGTCCGAGCGTGAGGGCTCCCGCCACGGAGCCGTCCGCCCGGAGGTCCTCCAGCAGGCGCCGCGCCTCGTCCGGAGTGGAGGCCTGGTACCAACGGCCGGTGAAGCCCTGGCGCCACACCCCGCGCGCCGACTCCTCCTCGTCACCGGCGTGGTGCTCCTCGCCCGCGGCCCAGATCACGCTCACGTTCCTGGTGACCGCGGCGACGGCCTCCAACTGTCGGGCCAGCGAGACCTCTTCGGATGAGGCGGGACCGGCGAGGAGCAGCAAGTGATCGCTGCCGGGGGCGTCCCGCAGCTCGCGGCGCCCGTCCTGCGGCAGGGGCTGGCGGGGTACGGGCACGGTCTGCGCCTGTGTCCCGCTGCCCCGTCCGGGAGCGATTCCCAGACCGTCGACGACCGTACGCACGGCCGCCTCGGCGGCATGCCCGGCGGCCTGCGCCGACGGGCCGCGGGCGAGCACGTATCCGAACCTGTCGTGGTTGTTCTTCAGCGCCCGGATGCTGTCCCCGGGCGCGACGCCGACCTCGCACTGCACCACTTCCGGCGGGAGGTTCATGGTCTCCGCCGCGGACCGTACGGTGCCGTCCACCGGGCTCCACAGCTGGCGCAGGGCAACGGTGGCAAGGGGCACCCCCGCCTCGGTGAGCGGTTCGCCCGTGGCCAGCGCCACGAGGTCCATGGCGATGGAACGTCCGAGAGCGAGCGACATCTGCTGGGTCACGACGTGCCCTGCGACCCTCCCGTTGACCTCGATCAGCTCCGGGCCGGTCGGTGTGATCAGCAGTTCCATGTGGACGGCGCTCGCGCGGATTCCCAGTTCCCGTACGACGCGGCAGGCGTAGTCGCGGGCCGCGCCCATGCCGTCGAACCGGGCCGGGAAGTGCCCGCCCAGCTCGGCGGTGACACCCGGGGGCGCCGGAAGCCGCTCCGCGAACCCGAGGAAGACGATGTGGCCGTCCTGGACGAGGAGTTCGGCGCTGACGTGCCGGCCCACCGCGTACTCCTCGACGAGGGCGCGGAGGCGCGGGCCGGTGCCGACGGTGCCGTGAGCACCTTCTTCGGGGCCGTCTTCAGGGCCGGGTCCGGGTCCGGGCAGCGCTTCCGAGAGCGCACGCCGTGCCCCGTCCTCGTCGTATGCGACCGTCACGCCGACGGACCAGCCGCCGGCGGTGGGCTTGATGACAACAGGCGGGCCGAACTCCGCCACAGCGGCGAGTCCCTCGGCCTCCGTGACGGCCTCGCGCCAGGCGATACCGCCGAGTCCGGCCTTGTCCAGGCGTTCCCGTGTCGCGGCCTTGTCTCCGAGCAGCCGGGCGGTCTCCAGATCCTCGTGGGGCACGCCCAGGTCCCGGCCCAGGCACGCCGCCGAGTGGAGGAAGACCTCGTCACGGCAGATGACACCGCTGGGCGGGACGTCGCCCAGCTGTCCGCGCAGCCTGACGGCCAGATCGTCCGCCCCGGCGAGTCCGGGAACAGCGATCTTCCGTGCGCAGAGAGAGATCTTTTCAGCGCCGGGTTTTCCGAGATACCCATCGGGATTTTCGGATACGAAAGTCACCTCGATCCCGGCCTCCACCATCTCCGCGACGATGTCGAAACCTCTGACCGAGGACGTCTCCACCAAGATGATGTGCAAGGCCTGAATCCCCCCGGATCACACTGTCCACGCGCGGAAGTCGCCGCCGTGGTAGGCGCAGTGGACACCCCGTATGTCCCCGCACCGAATCATGAATGCTCTACCGGCGCCGCGCAAGCGCCGTCTCCGGACAGCCTGCCACCCTTCCGCCCCTGCCCGCCAGACAGCCAACTACCCTTGTAGGCAGGTCCCTTGCTGTTCCAGTACGTCCTTGCCCAGCCACAAGTGTCTGGTCTAGGCTTCCTGCTCGACGCTCATGGAAGCTTGGGCGATTCAAGGGATTCAGGTAGTCCGACCTGCCAGGCGGTGGCCTTGAGACGGGGGTCTTTCCAAGCCACGCACATTTCATAGATCCGCTTTCCCTGCCGCGCCGTGCCAGCGCCCGGGAAGGCTCCTGCGTACATCCTCGGTGCGGCATGCCCGGAAATGATTCCGGCAGCCGGACCGGGCGTCAGTCATGCCGAAAGTGAGGGTCATCAAGAGTGCGTACCATCGAAGTTCTGGGAAAAGACACAGAGCATGCCGCTCCCATTACGCACGTGGCTTTTCGTCCCGACGGTGAGCGCCTGGCGAGTTGCTCCTACGACGGGACGGTGTTGATCTGGGACACCAGCGACCCCGCACGACCCGTCCAGCAGACCCGTCTCACGCATCGTCGCCTCGTGAACAGTTCCGCGTGGAATCCGGCCGAGCCTTCGCTGCTGGCCACGGCGTCCGCCGACAAGACCGTCGCGGTGTGGCGCGTCCCGGACGAGGGACCGGCCGACCTCGTCAGCGTCCTCGCCCGGCACACCGACGACATCAACTCCGTGGCGTGGCTGCCCGACGGCAAGCGCCTGATCTGCGTCTCGGAAGACGGTCGGGCCACGATGTGGGACGCCCTGAACGGAACCTTCGTCGCGGAAGTCGGTTCACACGAGGCCCACTGCATGATGGTCTCCGTCAGCCACGAGGGCCTGGTCGCCACGGTGGGCGAGGACGGCATGGTGGCGGTCAGCGACCCGGACGGGGCTCGGGGCACGGTCAACCGGAAGTACGACTCCTCGATCGAGGGCTGCGCCTGGTCCCGGTCCGGGGCGATGCTGGCCATCGCCCGTGACGACGGGGCCGTCGACCTGCTCACCGACGAACTGGCCCACGTCCGCACCGTCGAGGTCTCCTCTTCCGCGGCCCGCATAGTCGACTGGTCGGAGGACGACTCCGGTTTCGTCGTGGGCGCCTACGACGGCTCGCTGCACTTCTTCGACATCGACGGCGAGCGGCTGCACCGCACCGAAGACGGCCGCGTGTGGCCACGCTCCGTCGCGGCCTGCCGGGGCCTGGTGGCCGCCGGCAGCTTCTGGAGCACCCCGCACATCTTCGAGTTCGCCACCGCACGGCAGATAGCGGAGCCGGCAGGTCCGACGCACGGTCCCAACGCCATGGCGAAGGCCGGCAGCGAACTGTTCGTGGGCGGCGACTCGGGCACGGTGTTCGCCTTCGACTGGTCCGGCGACCCGGAGAAGCCTTCCGCCCGCCGCATCGAGATGGCCCCCGGTCCGGTTCTCTCCCTGGCCTGCACCGAAGACGGCGTGATCTACGCCGGCACCTACTCCGGACACGTCGTGCGCTACGACGGAGCCCTCACCACCAGCGGCCAACTCGGCGCGCCCGTACCCTCGTTGTGCGCGGAAGAAGACGGCACTCTGGTCGCTGGTACGTACAACGGCGACATCATCGTGCTCGACCCCGCCTCGCTGGAGGTCCTCACCCGGCACGCACCGCACGAGGGCTCCGTGAAGGGCCTGGCGGCGCTGCCCGCCGGAGGATTCCTCTCGGCCGCCACCGACCGTACGATCAGCGCCGGTACCGCGAAGGACCGCACCACGCTGTGGGAGCACGGCAACCTCGTCAACTCCGTCTGCCAGCTGGACGGAAGCGTGGCCGCCAGCGCGGCACGCGACCACACCGTCAAGGTGGGACGCATCACCTCCGAGCCGGACGGGACCTGGCAGCTGGAGCACGTGCAGACCCTGCTCGGGCCGGACGAGTCGGTCAAGTGCGTGGGTCTGCTGGGCACCTCCGACTCCCCTGTCGTGCTGGCTGGTTCGTACGACTTCGGCCTCTACGTGTGGGAGGTCGACTGGTCCTCCGGCGGCTCCTCACTGGCGTCGGGCCGTGTGCTCGCCGAGTTCGGGCAGGGCCTCTCCTGCATGCAGCAACTCGACGCGGACCACGTCGCCGTAGCCTGCTGGGACGGCGCGATCACGATCGTCGGACGGGCTCCGGACGGGACCGTACGGGCAGAGAGTTCCTTCGACGTCGGAACCCTCGCGCGCAGTAGCGCGTCCGACAGCGCGGCCGCCGCATGAGCGCGGCCGAGCAGCAGGCCGGAGAGCTGACAGAGCTGCAAACAGCGGCCGCAGCGGGCATGCCTGGCACACCTGCCGAGGCGCTCCTCTCCCCGGTCACAGTCCGCGCCCGGGTGCCGATCACCCTCGCGCGAGCGAACGAACGCGACAGCGAACTGTTCACCTTCCACGGCTTGTCCGACGGCGCCGAACACATCGCGTGCCTCGTACCGCCCCCCGCGGGTGCGGCCGGTCACGACATCACGCCGGAGAAGGCGCCGCTGGTGCGGCTGCACAGCGAGTGCCTCACGGGCGACGTCTTCGGGTCCGAACGCTGCGACTGCGGGCCGCAGCTCGACGAGGCACTGGCACGGATGTCCACCGAGGGCGGCGTGCTGCTGTATCTGCGGCAGGAGGGCCGCGGCATCGGGCTGTACAACAAGATGGACGCCTACCTCCTCCAGGACGAGAACTTCGACACATACGAGGCCAATCGGCTCATCGGACGCGGTGCCGACGAGCGGGAGTACGCGGTGGCGGCGTCGATGCTGCACGCCATGGGACTCAAGCGGATCCGCCTGCTCACCAACAACCCGGAGAAAGTACGGCAGTTGGGCGAGAGTGGCATCCACGTCGAAAAGGTGGTGCCCACCTCCGTGCACCGTACGGAGCACAACGTGCGCTATCTGTCCACCAAGGCCAGAGAGGGCGGCCACACCCTGTCCGTAGTGGAGGGTGAGCACGCATGAGGCTGGAGGACATCGCGGAATCGCCGCACTTCAAGGAGCACGCCGAACTGGCCGACCCCGCAAGAGTGCTGCGGGCCTCGCCTTCCCTCACGGAAGCGGGCCCGCAGGACCTCGCCCGTACGGTGGAGGACCGGAGCACTCCGCTCCCGCAGCGCGTGGCCGCCGGTGCCGTACTGGCGCTGATCGGCGACCCCCGCGTGCCCCTGCCGGCTCCGGGCGTCCTTCCCGCCGCCCGGCACGTGCCGGCGGCGCGGGTACCGGTCGGCTTGCCCGAGGGGGACGTGCAACGGGTGGCGGCGCAGTGGTCGCACGTCGGTGTCGAGGAGTCGTGGATCGCCAAGGAGGCACCGGAGCACGGCGTTTCGCTCGGGGACTACTGGATCGCCACGTACCCGGTCACCAACGCCGAGTACCGCGAGTTCCTCGAGCACACCGGAGACACGGAGAGGCCCACCACCTGGTACCTGGGCGCGTACCCGTGGGACCGCGCCAACCACCCCGTCGCCGGGGTGAGTCCGCAGGCCGCCGACGCCTACGCCCGGTGGCTGAGCGAACGGACCGGTCACAGCTGGCGGCTGCCGTCCGAAGCCGAGTGGGAGTACGCGGCGAAGGGCCCGGACGGACTCGAGTTCCCCTGGGGAAGCATCTTCTCCTCCCAGGCGGCCAACACCCGGGAGACCGGCGTCCACACCACCACTCCCGTGGGCGCGTTCCCGGACGGGGTCTCGCCGTTCGGCCTGCACGACATGGGCGGCAACGTCGAGGAGTACGTCGCCGACACCTATGTCCCCTACCCGGGCGGTCCGTTCGTGGAAGACCACCTCGTGCAGACGATGGGTGACTACCGGGTCGCACGGGGCGGCAGCTTCGCCCGGTTCGGCGACCTCACACGTACGAGGCGGCGCCACGGAGCCTTCCCCGGCCCCCTGTATCCGGTCGGCTTCCGGCTGGCGACCGGCGAGCGTCCCTCATGAGCGGCGCCGGCACGGGCACCGGTGCCGACGAGCGGACGGCGGGACCGCAAGCCCCGCAGGACATCGCACGGGAACTGGCGGCGCGTGCGCCCCGTACCGACGACGTGCACGAGTCCTTCGCCGCAGTCGAGGAACGTGCGCATGCCCTGCTGCCCGCCCTGGCCACGGCACGGCCCGCCATCGGTGCGACTCCTACGGTGGTCGTCCCCAGTCGGCGCGGCCGGGGCCGGGTCCGGCTCAAGCTGGAGTCGGCCAACACGACCGGCACGGTCAAGGCACGCACCGCCTACGCGCTGGTGTGTGCCGCCGTGGCCGAGGCGGGCAGTACGGACGTCCGGCTCGTCGAGTACTCGGGCGGCAGCCTCGCGCTGGCGCTGGCGGACCTGTGCGCCGCGGTGGGCATCGACCTGCACATGGTCGTCCCGCACGGCGCGCCCGAGCGGCTGCGGCAGACACTGCTGCGGTACGGCCTGACCGTATCGAGCGGCAGGCGCGGCACCGGATTCCTCGGTGCGATGGACCAGGCGGTGCGCGTAGCGCGCCAGGAGAAGCGGAAGCTGCTGCTCCAGCACTGCGCGCCCGAGGCCGCCGCCATGCACCGCGAACACACCGGCGCCGAACTCGTCTCCCAGCTGCGGGCGGAGGACGTGGAGCCCGTCGCCTTCACGGCGGCGGTCGGATCAGGCAGCAGCCTGCTGGGCACGTCGGCGGCGTTGCGCGAACTCTGGCCGTCCTGCGCATGTGTGGGCGTCTTCCCGGCCGAGGCCCCGTACGGGGACGAACGCCCTCCGGACGGCGCTCCCCGGATGAACGGGACGGGGGGACTGGGCCACGCGCTCAGGCAACCCCTGCTGGCACCGTTCGAGAGCTGGTTCAGCTTCCGCACGGTGCCCTATCCGGAAGCACTGGACGCGATGAGGCGGCTGCGCTCGCAGCATCATCTGGCGGTCTCCAGCAGCGGCGCCGGTGCCTGGCTGGCGGCCTCCGCACAGGTGGACGACGTCTCCGTACCGCCGGGCCAGGAAGCGGTGGCGCTCGTCGCGGGCCGCGGAACCGTGGAGGAATGGGCGCATGCACAAGAGGAGCGGATTCGCCGGGAGCGGGCCCGGACGGACGCGGGAGGTCCTGATGCCGACTGAGGAGTACGCCGGATACCGGGAGGTGGTCTCGGAGTCCTTCCGGTCCTGGTACGGACAGCAGCGGGACTCCTGGACCGGCACCGACACCAACGCGCGCGTCACCGAGTTCGTCCTCGGCACGGCCCCCGCTCAGGAGGCCGGCCGCCGGCGCACGGTGCTCGACGTCGGCTGCGGTCGGGGCCTGCAGACCGTGGCCCTGGCCGATCAGCTGAGCGCCGACGTCGTCGGTCTGGATCTGCTGGACGTCTGGGACGCCCCCGCGCCCGAACGCGGCCTGGTCCGCCACCGGCAGGGAGACTTCCTCTCCTTCACCGCCGAGCCGATGGACCTGCTCGTCGACAACGGCTGCCTGCATCACCAGCGGCAGGAGGACTGGCCAGGCTGGGTGCGGCACGGCCACAGCCTGCTGCGGCCGGGCGGCGTGTGGGCCGTCAGCACCTTTCTCTCCCCACACGGCGAAACGGTCGCGCACCCGCTCGACGACGGGCGGCTGAACTGGTGGGTCACGGAGGAGGCGCTGCGGGGCCTCTTCGAGCCCGCCGGCTTCGAATTCCGCGAACGCACCGAGATAGACCGCGACTTCCAATACGAGGGCCACTGGCTGAAGTACCTCGCCCTGTCGTTCACACGGCGGTGAGGTCAGATGCCGTCAGCGAGGAGGACCACGATGCTCCAGGAAATCGGTATCCGGACCGCGGGGGACGGCGCGCACATCAGGAAGGCGCTGCGGGACGGCTTCTTCCTGGTGCGCAACCCCATACCCGCGAGTCTGCTCGACGAGGCGTACGGACTGCTCGAGACGTTCTTCCGCCTCGGTGCCGACGAGAAGGCCGGCTGCCGGGTCCCGGGAAGCAACGGACAGTCGGGTTACACGCCCCCGCTGATCGAGACCGCCGAACGGTCGAAGGCACCGGACTGGAAGGAACTATTCCACTGGGGACGTGAGTTGCCCGCGGCACATCCGCTCGCGGAGCGATTCCCGAGCCGGTACCCGCGTCCGTACATGCCGGACCGGCTGGTGCCCGGTGTGGGCGCGGCCCTCACCGAACTGCACGCCCGGATGCTGGAGTTCCAGCTCGACGTCGTGGCCGCGATCGCACACGCACTGGGCGCGCACCCGGGCTACTTCGCGGAGATGCTGGAGGACGGCCCCGTCGTCAACCGCGCGACCTGGTATCCGCCGATGGAGCAGGCGCCCTCGCCCGACCACCTGTGGGCCGTCGAGCACCAGGACTTCGACCTGATCACCGCTCTGCCCAGGGCCACCGCCTCGGGCCTTCAGGTGCTCAAGGACGAGGAGTGGCTCTCCATCGACGTACCGGACGACTACGCCGTCGTGAACGTCGGCATGGTGTTGGAACGTCTCACCAACGGGCTGGCCCGCGCCGCGATGCACCGTGTCGCCGCCTCGCCCGGCCAGACCGGAGGACGGCTGTCCATCGTCCAGTTCTGCCACCCCGCTCCGTCGACGGTGCTCACGCCCCTGCGGATTCCCGGCCAGGAGGACGAGCCGTTGCGCTTCCCGACCCTCACCGCGGACGACCTCTTCCGGCGCACCATGTACCGCATCAACCGCCTGGAATCCGGTGGCGGGCAGAGTGAGAAGCCGTGACCGGATCCGTGAGTCCGCTGACCGGCAGGGCCGAGGGCCGGCCGAGCGTACGTACGTGCCCCGCGTCGCACCGCGGCAGCGCCGTCGGCCTGTTCCTCCAGTTGTGGCGCGACCTGGACGCCGTGGTCGAACGGGACGCCTCCCGCTCCGGCCGGCGCGAGGCTCTGTGGCACGCGCCCTGGCAGGGCCTCGCACTGCACCGCATCGCCCATCGCCGCTACGCACGAGGACACCGGCTGAGCGCCAACGCCCTGACCTGGCTGGCCCGCATCGTGTCGGGAATGGAGATCCACGCCGGCGCCGAGATCGGCGAACGCGCCTTCATCGACCACGGGTTCGGCGTGGTCATCGGTGAGACGGCCGTGGTGGGTGACGACGTCACGCTCTACCACCAGGTCACCCTGGGCTCGCGCGGCTGGCTCCAGGACGGCCCCCCGGACGAGCCCCGCCACCCGGCGATCGGCGACCGGGTGCTGATCGGTGTCGGCGCGTCCGTCCTCGGTGCGGTCACCGTCGGAGACGACTGCCATATCCGTGCCCACACGCTCGTGCTGGAGGATGTCCCGGAACGCCACGAATCACCGAAGGCACGAAGGACCGGAACATGATCGAGCCGCACTTCCACATCCGTATCGCCCGGCCTGTCCTCGACCTGGCGGCGAGCCGCGAGTTCTACGTCGACGGCCTCGGGCTGGCCGAGCTGGAAACCGTACGGGGCCGTCCGGAGCTGGGTGAGAGGGATCTCCTCATGACCGGCCCGCCCCAGGGGGCATGGCACCTAGAACTCACCTACAGCGCCGAGGACGTGGTTGTACCGGCCCCGACTCCCGAGGACCTCCTCGTCGTCTACGTCGAGGGCTCCGTACCGGAAGAGGCGGTGGCCCGCGCTGTCCGGCACGGCGGCACGGTCGTCGCCTCGCACAACCCGTACTGGGACCGCTGCGGAGTGACCGTCGCCGACCCCGACGGCTACCGCGTGGTACTCGCCGGCCAGTCCTGGCGCCGCTGACACGCGCCGTTGCCGCGCGACCGCGCCCGCACCGTACGCAGGACGGCCGACGGGCAGCGCCGGACGGGCCGCCCACCCGGCGGGCCGGTCCACTCCGCCGCCCGTCCGCGCCCGCGGACACTTCCCGAACGAGACAGCCGCCCCTCAAATGCGTCTACATGGCGCCCTGATGAGCCTCGACCCCACAGGCAAAGGCCGCCGACGCTGGACGATGCGCTGGAAAGCACCCCTGAACGCCCTCGAAATCGCCTTCGAAGGAGGCCTCTCCGCAGACCGCAGGTAAACAACCCACCACCGCAGATCAGCCGTCAATTTGACACACCCCCTTCCGGGAGCGGCTGTGTTCCTACCTGCGGAGCCGATTGCATGACGACAAGAGGATCCATGATCAAACAAACTTCACCGACCAGAGCGCTCGAAACTCACGCCGTCCTTGTGGCAGGCGACAGTTACGAGCTCCGAGTACTCCCGTGGAGAGCGGACGACGGTGGCGCATTACTCCACGCACCACATGAACACA
>DATMEI010000937.1:0-2983 GCA_035556995.1 Streptomyces sp. | reverse complement strand
CCCTCCCCCACCCGGCCCGCCTCTTGCACCCCCACCCTTTCCGACGGGTTGGAGAGTCCCGGCGGAGCAATCTGCAAGTTACAAAATGACAAGCAGATAGCACCACTTACGGTCCCCCTCCCCTCCCGCGCTTTCCAGCATATTTCCCGCATTTTGACGTACCGCCGATCTGGGGACGCGGTAGGCGCCAGGACCCGCCTGGTGCGGACACTCTACGGAGGCAGTCTGTGATGCGCATGCTCTCTCGAAGCATTCCGGTCGTGGCGCTGGCGCTGTCCTTGGGGACGCTTCCCGCCGCCGCGCAGGAGCCCGGCAACGGGAACTTCCAGTGGTACGTTGGCGGCCAGGCCGGGGTGATGTTCTTCGATACCCCGACCCAGGACCGGACCGCGATTCCGTCGTTCGGCGGCCAGACGCTGATCGTGGCCCGTCGCACCGGCCTGCTCCTGTCGGTCGATGAGGCCGTGGGCACCGACGAGACCAGCTCCTACAGCGATCTGAGCGGCACCCAGCCGGTCACGTTCAACGACATCCGCAGGTATTCCGCGGTACTGATGGCCTTCCCCATCAAGGCCGCGGCGCAGCCGTACCTCGGTGTCGGCTACGGCATCATGCACACCGTCAGCCCGACCCCGCAGAACGTGACCGCCTTCCAGAGCGACGCGGAGGAGCTGGGCAGCAGCGGGTTCGGCACCTTCCTGGCCGGCATCACGTTCCAGGTGGGCCGTCTGATGGCCTTCGGCCAGTACCAGATCACCACCAGCCCGGGCAACAGTGTGGTCACCGATTCCGACGGCAACGCCGTCGCGTTCGGCCGGCTGCTCACCGGCCCGACCCACACCTTCAGCGGCGGCCTCCGGTTCGGCCTCGGCGGGGCGCGGGAGTCGGTGAAGACCGGCGGCTACAAGTAAGCGATCGAGGAAGCACTTCGATCTGCGACGACGGGCGGCGCTATGCGCCGCCCGTCGTCTTTCGGGGAGCCCGGAGGATGCGAGCTCCCGATACGTGCACGCTGTCGGCCATGGCGAACCTGAGCGGCCAGTCCGCCGCCTTGGTGATGCCGATGCGCGGGGTGGTGAGCATCTCGAACGCCGGCGGCACCGCGGGCGGCCGCACCACTACGGGCGAGCCCGGCATCATCCGCCCGTCGAGATTGGCTCGCGAGATCCCCAGCGCCTGGCAGAGCTTGCCCGGACCGGAACACAGCTGGCGGTCGTCCGTCACGCTCCGGCGCTCGCGCATCGGTGCCAGGCCTTCAACCGGCTCGAGCGCGCGCAGCAGCACCGCGCTCGCCGTACCCTCGGCTTCGCAGACCAGATTGGCGCACCAGTGGATGCCGTACGAGAGGTAGACGTACCACGACCCCGGCGGGCCGAACAACGCCGCGTTGCGCGCATTGCGCCGGTGCAGGTACCCGTGCGAGGCCGGATCGCGATAGCCGAGGTAGGCCTCCGTCTCCACGATGCGCGCGCTGGTGCGCATTCCGCCGATCCGCGAGACCACCAGCGCCCCCAACAGCTCGCGCGCGACGACATCGGCGGGACGGTCGAAAAACGAGACGGGCAGCGTGGCTGCCCGTCGTCGCATCTTCACTCGGCCTTTTTCCGCGCTCGACTGCGGGCTCGCTTCGCCGGGGCCGGCGCGGCCTCCGCTCCGCCGTCGTCGGGGGGCACGGTCACCTCGGCCTTGCTCGGCTTCTCCGCCTTCGAGGTGGCGGCCTTCTTCCGGGGTGCACGCTTCCGGGTGGCCTTCTTGGCCGGCGCGGCTGCTTCGGCTGCCTCCGTGGGTTCAGCGGCCTCCGCCTGAACCGGAGCCGCGTCGGTGGGCAGATCCATCTGCACGACGCCGATCAGCGGGATCTCACCCGGACGAAGGGCGCCCCGCGAGCCACGGCGGAACCGAACGCCGTAGCGCTGCCCATTATCCCGGCCTGCCGCCGCTGGCTCGGTTGCGGCCGACTCGGCGGACGCTGCCGCCGCCGACGGCGGCTCGCTCGGCTCGGAGGAGACGGACGCGGCAGCGGCAGCGGCCGCGGGCGCCGAGAGGGTCGGCGCCACGCCGCCCATCCGCCGGGGCGTGATCTCGTACTCGTCGTCGCCCACTTTCCGCACGTCGGCGATCTCGGCGTCATTGGCCTGGCGCAACAGCCGAGGAAAGCGGCCGGCGTCGAGCAGTGCGTCTTCCCGTCCGTGCAGCGCCGCCATGCGAAGGCGCAGGGCCTCTCCCGTGACCGTTCCACGCAGCTCGATGAGCGCCTGCGTCATGACCTGGAAGGCCCGGGCCAGCGAGAGCGCGCCGTCCGCGGGCTGGGCCCGGGCCGCCGGCGCTTCGCGCGTGGTCGGAGCGCCTTCGGCCGGACGCTCACTGCGGCCCCGGCCTCGCCGCCCGCGGCGACCCCTGCCGCCTTCCTCACGGCCCTCACGACTCTCGCGGCCTTCGCGACTCTCACGGCCTTCGCGACTCTCACGGCCTTCGCGTGCCTCGCCGTCGCGGGCGCGGGGCGCGGGCGCCGTCGCGGCCGGCGTCGCCGGCGGCGGCAGCGTGCCCGGACCGATTTCGAACTGGCCGTTGTCGAGCTTGGTGACCGAAACGACCCCTCGCTGTCCCGCCTCGAGCACGAACTTGCTGAAGCGGTTGAAGCCGGCGTTGCGCTCGTCGAAGTTCGAATCGATCTGCTGCATCACCTGCTTGAGGCGGTCGGAGCGCATGACGTCCCCGTTGCGCACCATCTGCGCGACCGCCAGCCCCGCCAGCTCCCACGGGTCACGCTGGATCGACGGCGTGTCCACCTCGCGGGTGAGCCCGGCGAGATCGTTGTACGAGTAGTACTCGTCGCAGTTCTGGATCAGCAGGTCGCTCGCCGACTCCCTGATGCCCACGCCGATGACGTACTTCCCGTACTCCTTCAGCTTGATCACCATGGTGGAGAAGTCGCTGTCGCCGGAGAGCAGGATGAAGGTCCCGATCTCGGGCCGGGTGAAGA
>DATMEI010000936.1:0-2184 GCA_035556995.1 Streptomyces sp. | reverse complement strand
CGGCTTTGGCCGCAGCCCAGTAACGGATCGTGCCACTCGCCATCGTGGGTCCCGTCTCTCTCAGCCGGTCTGTGTTGCGGGACCCATCATGCCGGGCCGTCGGGGGCGCTCCGCCACCGAGCGTCGATCCATTCTGCGATCCGGTGCAGGAGCGGGGGCTCGGCGGCGTTCTCGGCGTGACCGAAGCCCGGCACCACCCACAGTTCGGTGCAGTCCGGGTCGGCTGCCGCGGCGAGCGAGTGGGGGTGGTCGAGGGGGAAGTACGGGTCCTGGTCGCCGTGCACGACGAGCAGCGGGGTCGGCGCGAGCGCCGGGGCCGCGGCGACGGGGGAGAGGGGCACGGGGTCCCAGTCGCGGGAGTGGATACGGGTGCGCAGCCCGTACCGGGAGACGAACCGTCCCACAGGGCGCTGGATCACCCAGTGCAGACGCCGCATGGGTGCGGTGCCTCGGTAGTACCAGCGGGCGGGTGCGCTGACGGCGACGACGGCCTCGGAGTGCGCACTGTGCCGGCCGGCCGCCGGGCCCGTCGGCTCAGGTGACCCCGCCGGGTGGCCCGCTGTGCCGGGTTGTGCGCCTGTGCGCCCCTCGTGCACCTTCGTGTGCGCTGTGTCGCCGTCGGAGCCCCCGGGGACTTCGGAGCTCTCGGACCCGTAGCCGTACGGGCGGTAGAGCGCACCGTGCCGGACGACGACGGAGCCGCCCATCGAGAAGCCGACTGTCGCGACGTGCTCATGCCCCAGCGAACGCGCCCAGGACACCGCGGCGGCAAGGTCGAGGACCTCACGGTCGCCGACCGTGGAATGGCCGCCTGAGTCGCCGTGCCCACGGAAGGAGAAGGTGATCACGGCTCCGTACTGCTGGAAGACCTGCACGGCCCTGCGCAGTGCCGGGCGGTCAACGGAGCCGCTGAAACCGTGTGCGAGCACGATGGCGAAGGGCGCGAGTGGCGCCGCCGTCGCGCTCTTTCCGGTGACGGCAGAGCCCGTGTACGGGTCGTACGCCGCCTCGATCCGTACCCCGTCCGAGGCCCGCAGGGCCGCTCGCCGGTACGTACCGGAACGGCCGCTGATCTCACTCTCGGTGCTGGTGGCAGCAGAGGAGCGAGCGAACTCACACTGCTCTTTCTCACCCATGTCGGCTATTCTCCTCGAGTGAAGGATCCGGGCAGCGTCGCCCCCGGGTCCTTTTGTGCTTTCAGGAGCGCTGTGGCTTCAGGAGCGCATCCGTACGAAGCAGTGCCGAGCTGTACCGAAGTCCCCGACCGGGACCTAGGAAGGACCTGACGTGAGTTCGCTACTCCTGCTGACGAACGCCCTCCAGCCCTCCACCGAAGTTCTGCCCGCCCTCGGACTGCTGCTGCACAACGTGCGCGTGGCACCCGCCGAGGGCCCGGCCCTCGTGGACACCCCGGGTGCGGATGTGATCCTCGTCGACGGCCGCCGTGACCTGCCGCAGGTGCGCTCTCTGTGCCAGCTGCTGCACTCCACCGGGCCCGGCAGTCCGCTTGTGCTGATCGTGACCGAGGGCGGGCTCGCCGCCGTCACCGCGGATTGGGGCGTCGACGACGTGCTGCTGGACAGCGCGGGTCCCGCGGAGGTCGAGGCACGGCTGCGGCTGGCGACGGGCCGGCAGCAGATCGGGGCCGCCGAGACACCGACCGAGATCCGCAACGGCGACCTGTCGGTCGACGAGGCCACGTACAGCGCGAAACTGAAGGGGCGGGTCCTGGACCTGACCTTCAAGGAGTTCGAGCTGCTGAAGTATCTGGCTCAGCACCCCGGCCGCGTCTTCACCCGCGCCCAGCTCCTCCAGGAAGTGTGGGGCTACGACTACTTCGGCGGCACCAGGACCGTGGACGTGCACGTACGGCGGCTGCGGGCGAAGCTCGGCCCCGAGTACGAGTCGCTCATCGGCACCGTGCGCAACGGCGGCTACAAGCTCGACCAGCAGGTCGCCGACGCGACGGCAGCGGCCGCGCGCCAGGACGCCGACGCCGAACTGGTCTGAGGCCGCACTGAGCAGCTCCCTGGACGCCCGCGAGGTCGCCGACGTCCTGGCGCTGCTCTCCGCAGCGACCCTGGCCGACGGCATCCGGCCGCTGTCGGAGCAGGCCGAGCTCCGGCTGCAGCACGGCGGTCCGCCCGGCGGGCACGACGTCGTCGTCCGGGACGGCGACCGGCT